>JAPWUH010000180.1 GCA_028275645.1 Caldivirga sp. | reverse complement strand
CCTACCAATGTGGGCGGCGTTGGTGTTAATCGTCCTACCCTTAAGTATCTCGTTACCGACGGTGATTACGTAGGCCTTCATAGTTTAGAAGAGGCCTATCAGAGGGTATTAAGGGTTTCTCAAGGCGCATCACATAGCCGTGAACACCCTTTAACCAGTAATGCCGCGAAACCCTTATTAACGCTGGCTTAAGGATTTGCTGATGGAATAGTAATTGAAGCAGAGGGCATAGGCAAGACGTATGATGGTGTTAAGTGGGCGTTAAGGGATGTGGACCTTAACGTTAACCGAGGCAGGCTAGTTACATTACTGGGGCCTAACGGTGCCGGTAAGACAACCCTGGTTAGGATATTGACCACTGAGCTTAAGCCAAGTAAGGGTAGGTTAACTATACTTGGTGAGGATGCTCTAAGGAACCCTGAGAGGATTAGGCACAGGATAGTCTCAATACCCCAGGAGGCTAAGCCCATATACTTCGTAACACCCTACGAACTCGTCTTCTCATACCTAGTCTTCAGGGGGTTCTCAATAAGTGACGCAAGGATTGAGGCCAGGAGGGCGCTTGAGGAGCTTGGGTTATGGGAGGTTAGGGATAAGGTGATGAATAACCTGTCGGGTGGGTTCAAGCGAAGGGCATTAGTCGCCATGGTACTGGCCAGTGGTGCCGAGTTAATATTCCTCGACGAACCAACGACCGGTCTCGACGTCTTCAGTAGGAGGAGTGTGTGGGATGCCTTGGCCAGGCTTAAGGGTGAGGCAACAGTGGTGCTGACTACGCATTACATTGAGGAGGCTGAGTTCCTAAGCGATGAAGTCGTGATGCTGAACAATGGGTCTGTGGTAGCCAGGGGGACGGTTGATGAGCTTCTCAGCAAGGTTGAGGGTGAGTACGTCGTTGAGGCCTACGGTCTGGATAAACCGGTCTTTGAGGGTTATAGTTACGTTAAGTTAAATAATAGGTACCTCGTTTACGTTAATTCAAGTGAGGAGTCCTCACTAGTGGCTAAGGAGTACGCTAAAATGGGTGGTAAGGCGCTTGTGAGGAGGAAGACCCTTGAGGATGTGGTTATTAGGCTTGTGGGTGGGTGGTCCAATGATGAGGCTTCAGGGGATTTGGACTCAAATTAAATTGGTGGTTGTCTTCGCCTGGCTATACGGATGGCTGGCCGTGGTTAGGGAACCGTTTTGGCTAGTCTCCTCCCTCCTAACCCCACTATCCATAGTGGTAATTATGACCATATTCGGTGGGCTACACTACCTGTACCTCGGGCTACTCGGTGGCTTGGCAATGACGGTAAGCGCAAGCGGCGGCTTCACGATAATTGGCGACGCAGTTTACCTGAGACTTGAGTTGAAGTTCCAGTCAATGCTGCTGAACACCAGGCTTAACCCGGTATCATACACGCTTGGCCTGGCCCTATCTGAATTAACCTATGCCCTGCCGGGTTTGGCCATTTTCATAGTGCTTATACAGGCTACGCTACGTGAACCTGCATCAACCTACCTACTCGCCACACCAGTATTAGCCCTTGAGTGGGTTACGGCAAGCATGCTTGGCTTCACATTATCAACATTTCTGAGCGATGTGAGATATGGCTGGTCCCTGTCTGGGATATTAGGCTTCCTACTGGGTACCCTACCCCCGGTATTCTACCCAGCCTACCTACTACCCACACCGTACATAGCCCTAGTGTCGCCGGTCAGTATAGCATCCACGGTGCTGCAATACCTAATGCTGAAGGTGAATTACCCATCCATGTTAATTAAGCTGGGCGTGCTAACCCTGTTGGCCGAGGCGCTTGTTTTCACCGTAGTTGCACTACGTAAGTCAAGGTGGAGGAGCGTTAAGTAACAACCCTTATCCAACACTTAGCAGTAGCTTCACTGTAACTTAGCGTAGAGGGCTATTAGGACTAGGGTTATTGATACGTTTATGAAGAACACCATGTATAGCGTCATTATGTAGACCAGGCCAAGTGTAACCATGCTTAGGTAAACCAAGTAAAGGTTAACCAACAGGTCGATGATCAACACAACAAGCATTAGTCTCTGGGCCGTCGTAGGCTCCATGCCTATCATAACCTGGACAAGTTTAATAAGGAGGAATATTATGGCTAGCAGGAACATCAACATCGGTATTATAATGTACGGGAAGGCTAAGGCGTCAATGCCGTAGAGGTACATAATGGTGATGATCATTACCGTCTCAATCACCCTAACCACGGCTAATACTACACCTGGCTTAAGCATCAATGATCATGCAGGTGACCCTTTTTAAACATGAAGCCCAAGGGGCATCGTGAATTGGCTGGTTGTAATTAGGGCTGTTAATCCGCCTCAAGCAGGGCATTTATGAAGTTAACCTTACTGAACCTGCTTAAGTCGTCGTAACCCTGCCCAGTGCCCAGGAATATTATGGGCTTCTTGAGCTCGTAAAGCAGGGTCAATATGACACCACCCTTGGCGTATGCGTCAACCTTAGTGACTATGATGAAGTCTATTGGGATGTACCTACTGTACGTCCTAGCCACCTCAACAGCGTCATTACCCATCAAGGCATCTACTATTAATATTGATGCATCGGGTGATGAAACCCTGTGAACCTTCCTCAACTCCTCCATTAGGTTCCTATCCGTGTGCATCCTACCTGCCGTATCAACCATGACGACGTCTATGCCCCTAGCCTTAGCATGCTCAATTGCATCATAGGCCACTGAGGCTGGGTCAGACCCGTAGGGGTGCTTAATGACCCTAACCCCAAGCCTAGCCGCATGCCCCTCCAACTGCTCCACAGCCCCAGCCC
>JAPWUH010000179.1 GCA_028275645.1 Caldivirga sp. | reverse complement strand
TGGTTCCAATCGTAGTGCCCCTTATCTTAACCATTTAGTAGTATTTTTTGAATCCTAGTTGTGGTGCTACTTCTCTGAAGCATCTTCTGCATAGCATTAGTCCGTATTTCCTTATCACTGCCTCATGAGTACCACACCTAACACACCTCAAACTCCCCCTCCCAAACCTCCTAACAACAACACCACGACCCACAAAACCAAAAAACAAAACCAAATAAAAACATTACTGAACATGGAACTCGCCATAATTGCTATGCTCTCTTCAATCCTCATCATGGGGGTGATCATCAGTAATGCTTAAAAAGCCCTATACCACTGATAGGTTGCCCCATAACCCGGCCATAGGTGGGGTGGACCCACCCAGACTCACCAGAACCTGGAAGTGAAACGCCCCACCGCGGTGCCGAGTACTACGGTCCGCGAGGCCGTGGGAAAGGCCCGTGCCGGGGGTGGGGCATCTTTTAATGCTGATTTAAGGCCTGCCCTTAAGTCCTAGCTAAAGGCCTAGCCCTTCATTGTCGTACTAAGTAAATATGAATCTTTATATAGGTTATTTGTGACTCCCACGAAAAGTTTTAAATAGGTGTCACGTGGAGGTTTATTGAAGTGGTTAATATGGTGGAGCTTAGAATTGAGGATCTGGCTGTTTCAGTTGATGGAAAGTTGATAATAAATGGTGTTTCATTTAGCGTTAGGAGTGGGGAAGTTTTAGCCTTAATGGGGCCCAATGGTAGTGGGAAGACAACACTATTCATGACCATTGCAGGCCACCCAAGGTATAACGTAGTTAGGGGTAAGGTTATGCTTGATGGTGAGGATATCGTTAAGCTACCACCCGAAGAGAGGTTCCTGAGGGGCCTAATGGTTGCATTCCAAACACCAACCGTAGTACCTGAGGTTAGGTTATCAACGTTAATAACGGCAATGATTAATAAGATCAATGGGAGGAAGTTAACAGACCCAGCGCCACCCAGCCTGGTCAACAGTTTAATGAAGGGTATTCAGGAGGTTGGGCTAACACCAGCCCACCTAAGCAGGGGTGTTAACTATGGCTTCAGCGGTGGTGAGATGAAGAGGAGTGAGATTCTTCAACTACTTATGGTTAAACCTAAGGTAGCCCTGGTTGATGAACCTGACTCAGGGCTCGACGTGGATGGCGTGTTCGCCGTGGGGAAGGCGCTACTTAGCCTACTCAACTCGGGGACGGCCATAGTGCTTACGACGCATAGCGCAAAGATACTGCATGTGGTTAAGCCAACTAAGGTACTGGTACTAAACAGGGGTAGGATTGTAGCTGAGGGTGGTATGGAGCTTGTGGAGGAGATTGAAAAGGTTGGGTACGAAAACTTCCTTAAGGCCAGGTGATGAATGTGAAGCAGGATTTATACAACCTAATCGGGGAGGGCATAACCCCTGAGGAGGTTCTTAGCAAAAACGCCCCAGTTAGGAGGAGTGTTGAAATTAAGGGTAAGATAACGAAGGATGTTGTCGAGGAGTTAAGTAGAATTAAGCGTGAACCGGACTGGATGAGGAGGTTAAGGCTAAGAAGCCTTGAACTGTTCAACAAACTCCCAACCCCGAATTGGCTGCCGAGTTGGGTCTTGGACAGCATTAACCTGGAGGACTACGTATCATACGCAAGGCCCGATGTTAATAGGTCCAGTAGCTGGGATGAGATACCGCCTGAGGTGAGGCAGTACTACGAGGCATTAAACATACCTGAAATAGAGGCTAGGGCATTAATGGGGCTCGGCGCTCAATTGGACTCAGAGGTCATATACATCAACATTAGGAAGCAACTGGCCGAAAAGGGCGTTGTGGTCCTACCCATGGAGGAGGCTGTCCAAAAGTACCCAGACCTAGTTAAACAATACTTCATGAGGGTCTTCCCACCTGAACACAAATTCGCGGCACTACATGGGGCACTCTGGAGTGGCGGTGTCTTCGTCTACGTACCACCAGGCGTCAGGATTGAGGCGCCCATTGAGGGCTTCTTCTTAATAAGCAATGCAGGTGAGGGACAGTTTGAACACACCCTCGTTGTGGCTGATAAGGGCAGTTACATACATTACATTGAGGGTTGCTCGGCGCCTAGGTTAAGTAGGTACAGCTTCCACGATGGCATGGTTGAGATTTACGCGCATGAGGGGGCGAAGGTGAAGTTCACCACAGTCCAGAATTGGAGCAGGAACGTCATAAACTTCAACAATAAGAGAGCCATAGCCGAGAGGAATGCTGAGGTTGAGTGGGTTGAGGCAAGCATAGGCAGCGTGGCAAGCTTCGTATACCCATCCACCATACTGAAGGGTGAGGGGGCGAAGACTGAGATAACAGGCATAACCATAGCCAATGGTAAGGGACATGTTAAGGAGAATGGGGCGAAGGTGATCCATGATGCACCGAACACCAGTTCCAAGGTGGTGAATAAGTCGATATCTGCCAATGGAGGAACAGCCGTGTATAAGGGTGTTGTTTACGTTAGGAGGGGTGCTTTGTTTGCTAGGTCTCATGTTGCCTGTGATTCTCTTGTTCTTGATGGTGATTCTAAGGCATACACAATACCACATGACCAGGTCTTTGACGGTACGGCAGTGGTAACTCATGAGGCTTATACAGGTAGGATAAGCGAAGACAAGATAAACTACCTAAGAACAAGAGGACTAACAGAAGAAGAAGCAAAAAGCCTAATAGTACTAGGCTTTATAAGCGATGTCACGGAGGGCCTACCCTTTGAGTACGCCATGGTCCTCAACAGGGTTATCATGCTTGAGTTCAGCAAGTACGGTAAGGTGGCTTAAGTATGCTAATACCCAGCGAACTGA
>JAPWUH010000178.1 GCA_028275645.1 Caldivirga sp. | reverse complement strand
CACTACCCCTACCTCATTAATGCTGTATTTAAACCTTTGCCTCCATGTCATATACCTTATTTGCCAAAAATATTAACTAATATTGCTAAAATTAATTAATATAAGTAGCAAAATTAGCTTTATTCATCAACGTATTTATTATAATATACTGTTAAATTCGTATAATACTTAGGTTAACTTAAACCACTACCCATTGCCGCGGCCAACCTAGCTGCGTTATAACCTGGTACACCCGTTATCTGCCCACCTGGGTAATTCCCCGCACTCCCCTGAAACAGATTTATGAATGGTGTCGTGTAGCCCGGCCTATTCTCCAGGATGTATGGTACCCTCATTGGGAGGTGGTTAACGTCACCATTAGGCACATTATATATGGCCTCAGCCCTCTCTGGGGTTAACTCATCAATGGCTATTACTTTATCCCTCATGTCAGGCATCATTCCTATTAACGAGTCTAAGTCACCCATGAACTCAATAACCACCCCACCCCTCGTCTCATCGAGTATTGACGGTATCAACATTTCCCCAGCCTCAGTGTCAATTATGGAGTGAGCAAAGGGCTTAAGCTCCTGGGGTAGTTTAGGGTATTCCTTAAGCACTATGTTGTACTTCCTCCAACCTGGCTTGGGTGGGGTGCGTTTAATCAGGCGACCACTAAGCCATCTATTAAGCTCCAGTGGACTGACTGATGACACGAATAGGTCCGCCCTGATGACCCCCTGGTTCGTCTCCACACCCTTAACCAAGTCACCGCTCACCTCAACTCCATTAACCTTAACGCCAAGTTTCACATCAACCCCAATACTCAATGCATAGTTAAGCATAACCTCACCCAGGGTCCCCATGCCACCCTTAATGAGGGACCAGTCTGGGGAGTAGAAGTAGGCTATTAAGTATGCCGGTGAGTTCTCCATGCCAGGGTACATGAATGTGTAGTGGAGGTCCTGCGATAGGTACTCATTCAGTACTCTCCTACATGACTCATCAATGAACTCCTCGACGCCAAGCTTAACTGCCTCCTCCCTAATCTCACTTATTGATGGGGGCTTCTCAACGAATGTGAACCTCCTCTCAATGAGGCCCTTAAACTTCAGTAGCTTATCCTCAAATTCAGGGAACTTAACTTCCCCAGCGTCAACAAGGGCCTTAATCCTCTTATCCCTATCCCTCCAAAACGGTATTACCCTACCGTTAATGTAAACCACTTGGAATGGGTCCTGCCTTATTAAAGGCACGTTAAACTTCTCTAGGAATTGCCTGGGCATTAGGCCTATTACGTATGAAGCCCTGCTAACCTTAGCCCCCATTATTGATTCCGTATCCGCCATGCCTCCAACCTTATCCCTAGCCTCAATTAGGGTTACCTTAAACCCAGATTCCTTAAGCGTTATGGCTGCCATTAACCCATTATGACCACCACCAATCACAACCGCAACCCTAGCCATACCGCACTCACCGCACTCGGCGTATATAAGAATGACTCATTTTGTGGCTAATATTGAGGGGAATCATGATTAGGGTTAATCACCACCTTTACCTAGGATTAACAGCCTGGTGGATTAGGGTCTTGGTAATTCAAGAGTTATGTTTAACGTAGCCGGTGGATAAGTTTATATTTTTAAGCCACTGGGCTAGTGATAATGAACCTAAATGATGCCCTTGAGGCTATAAATAGGGTAAGGGGCATAATAGAGAGTCATAATAGGTGGAGGAGGAGAGAGACGATTAACCTAATACCCAGTGAGAACGTTATGTCACCCCTGGCCGAGTACTTCTACCTAAACGACATGATGGGTAGGTACGCTGAGGGCACCATAGGCAACAGGTATTACCAGGGCGTTAAGTACGTTGATGATATTGAGGCCTACTTGGTTGAATTAATGTCAAGGCTTTTCAACTCCAGGTTCACCGATGTTAGGCCAATTTCAGGTACAATAGCCAACATGGCCGTTTACCTAACCCTAGCGAGGGGTGGTAAGGTGGCCGCCGTGCCTAGGCAATGCGGCGGCCATATAAGCCATGACGAGGTTGGTGCACCCGGGGCCCTAGGCCTTAAGGTAATTCACCTGCCCTGTGATAGGGAGAACTTCAACGTTGACGTGGATGCGGCGGCCAAGGTGATTAGGGAAGAGAAGCCCCAATTAGTCATCCTGGGGGCCTCACTCTACCTATTCCCACACCCCGTTAGGGAACTGGCCCAGGTTGCCCACGAGGTTGGTTCATACCTAATGCATGACTCAGCCCACGTACTTGGCCTAATAGCCGGTAACCAATTCCCCAACTCCCTCAAGGAGGGCGCCGACGTAATGACATCCTCAACGCATAAGACATTCCCAGGCCCCCAGGGTGGCGTAATCTTCACGAATGATGAGACCATATTTAAGAATGTGCAAAGGGCCGTCTTCCCACAGTTAACCTCAAACTACCACCTCCATAGATACGCCTCAACAGCCATAACAGCCATTGAGATGATGACCTTTGGTGAGTCATACGCCTACCAGGTTAGGTTAAACGCCAAGAGACTGGCCGAGGAGTTGAGTAAAAGTGGCATACCGGTGGTTGCTGAGGCCAGGGGGTTCACGGAGACGCACCAGGTGGTATTCGACGCATCCAAGTTCGGTGGTGGGGCTAAGGTGGCTCAACTACTTGAGGAAGGCGGTGTAATCGTTAACAAGAACATGTTGCCTTGGGATAGGAGTGCCATTAAGCCGAGTGGCATTAGGATGGGGGTCCAGGAAATGACAAGGGTTGGCATGGGTGTGCAGGAAATGGTTGAGATAGCCGGCTTCATAAAGTCCATGCTCATTGATGGTAAGGAGCCGAGGGTGCTTAGGGATAAG
>JAPWUH010000177.1 GCA_028275645.1 Caldivirga sp. | reverse complement strand
ACCATTAACGATTACCTTAGCCCCAGCCCTACCGAAACCCTCAGCAATGGCTAGGCCAATCCCCTCCGTCGAGCCTGATATGAAGACGCACCAACCCTTAAAGTTAAAGTCCACCTCCCCAGTCATAAAAACCCAAGTGTAACGAAGCTTTAAAGCATTAATTAGAATGATGAGCCATCCCTAAATTCTTTTTTAACTTACCCGGTCAACTTACCCACCTTTACCTTAATTATGCCTAAACTTTAAGGCCTATGATTCAATTCAACTTAAGCAACACGGTAAGTTTTTTCATCGATAATTCCCATGCTGTAGTCTGGATCTTTTACTAGGGTGTTGATTAAGCCTAGGTATGAATTTTAGCTCAATGGATTGAGCTTTAAGGGAGGGGAAGTAATTTTAACTCACCCTAGGTTAAAATTTGCGTGGAGCTTCCTGAGGAGGTTATTAATGAGGCTAGGAGGAGGGGCATTGACGTAGTGAACTTGGTGATAAACGCAATCAGTAGGTATGATCCCATGGCGGGCATTAAGGTGAGGGTTGAGTTAGCTAAAAGGTACCTGGAGGAGAGTAATTGCCCCGTTCCCCGCATCTCTGTGTCCCTAATCACCCTTCATCTCTAGTTGGGTCTAGCCCCCATCCTCGGGGTATCATTGGTCAGTGCCCACGGGGCTGGGTCTGACCCCGCTCCTTCCTCGGTGCCTTACCTCTGGAGGCGGGTTGAGTACCCTACTCGGCGCATTCTTATAAGTTTTTCGCCTATTTTTAAATTAAATTCTGCGAAATTTTTATAAATTTTGCCTCCTATTGTTGGTTATGCCTGAGGCTGTTTACTTCAGGGGGAGGGTTATTGTTGGGAAGAGGATTGGGGAGAAGACCTACGTCAGAATAGACGTGTACATTGATGAGGGTGGTAGGGAGCTCGCCAAATACATTGGTAGGGAGGTTGGTGGAATAGCAGTGGTGATTGAGAATGAAGGCTCATAGGGCAATACTCATTAAACTGCCTAAGGACAAGTGTGATACTGCCTATATTAGGCGTTTAATGGCTTTAACAAACCTAGCCTATAGAGGGTATGAGGCCTGGGTGCCTGATTTACCTATGACGATACAGTATCAGCTCTATAACTTCAAGAACATGAAGAGTCTAGTTTTCGGTGCTGAGCCTAAGAGGTGGTTTGTTAGGGCTTGGGTTCCGTTGAAGACGTTTAGGGTTTATGCTGATGGTTCTAGGAAGGGTGATAGGAACGCACCAGTGGTTTTAGACTTCAGGAGTAGCATTATCAGGATACGCCAAGTTTGTAGGAATGAACATGGTTATGTTGTTGAACTCCCAATGCCCAAGTGGGTTGTTGATAGGCTTAGTGAGAGTGGTGATGTTAAGTACGCAATAATTGGCCTCAAGGATGATGAACCCTATTTGGCTTTAACAGCTGAACGTGAGGTTGAGCCATACCAACCCAGTGGGTATATCCTAGCCGTTGATGTTAATTCCTGGGGGCATGGTATTGCGTGGGGTCTGGTTAAGGGTAATAGGATTTCCTCCTTTAAGCAGGAGGGTCTTAATGTGGGGAAGATTGTAGGATTGTATAAGCAGGCAGTTAGGCGTGAGAGGAGGCTTGGAGCCTTAAAGAGGCTTGGATTAGGTGACACGGTGAATGCTAAGAGGGCTAGGAGGCTAGTTAAGAGGCTTAGGAGCCGTGCGTATAGGCTCATTAGGGCTGAGGCGGTTTTCCTAGCCAGGAAGCTCACTAAGAAAGCCCTTAGGTATAGGGCAATGGTGGTTATTGATGATGTTGATTGGGAGAGTTTAAAGGAACTCTTCACGAGGAGGTATGGGAAGGAAATCAGTAAGTTACTTCTCTCTGGACTAAAAGGATTCGTGAAATTACTGGTTACCCAATTACAGTGGTATGGTGTACCTTACGAATTCAAGAGACTCTACAGCAGGAAATGCCCAAACTGCAAGCATAAGCTGACGCAGCAAAAGGGAAGGGTAATGATTTGTACTAATTGCGGCTTCAAGGCTCCTAGGGACATGGTGCCCATTTACTGGGTTCTGACCCCCTCCCCACCTTAAAGGGCGGGTTCCTTGGAGTCTTGGGGGTACCCCGCCTTCATAGGGGCTACTGAACACTCAGCCCTACTGGAGTTTAAAGATCTACCACCTGAGACCCACATAGTGAGGTGACCCCGCCATGAATGGCGAGGTTTGCCGTTCATTTTATCAAAGGACTGCTCCCTATGCGGGGTGAACGTGGCCTCTATAAGTGTCCCCGCATGGGGAAGGTCATTAATGCGGATCTGAACGGTGCAAGGAACATCCTACATATCCCCGAGTCCCTGGGATTCGTGAGTTAGGGTGACTCACGGTGAGGGATAGGGGTAATGGGCTGAAGACCCAGCCCGTGGTCTACCGCTGGACGAGCAGAGCGGGTTGGGTGCAAACCACACCCACCAGCAATGAAGCAATAAGGATGAAGACAGTAAACCACAAACCAATAAACAACCCAAAGACAACCCCACCCCCTCAAGGCAGAGAGGAAGTCAGGGTGTACATGAGGGTTGTTGAAGATACTGTTAATAAGGCCATTGAGATCTTAACGCACAATGCCTAATACTCCTCAACTACCTTGGCAAGTAGCCCAGGATCCCCCTCCCCGCCCTTTTGGGGCGGGGTTTTCACTGTGGGGGTCTCGACAGTTACCCCGCCTATTGCGGGGTTACTGGGCAATCCAGTAGTGCTGGTGTTCATAAACCATTGCCATGGAACCCCACGTAATAGAGTGACCCACCCTCAAGGGCGAGACTTGACCATTATTGCCGCATTACACCATGAACCTTT
>JAPWUH010000176.1 GCA_028275645.1 Caldivirga sp. | reverse complement strand
CGACTACCCACTGCGCCTAATGTTCAACGTGATGAAGAGGCTAATTGTGAAGAACCCGGAATTGCTGAAACTGGTGCTAAGCCGCATACTCAATAACCTATCCTCAAGGTCCAGTTACTACAGGGCTGTTTTGGCCGAGTTAACCAGGATATACATCTACAATAATGATTCACTGGACGATGAGTCAATAATCTACACTTCGTTAAACTCAATGATGAACAACGACAGCGTACTAATGAGACATGGGGTTGATTTAATCAAGACGCTGGGGCCATTAATGTATGAGTACATCTATAGGTTAAGCATACTCTCGTTAAACAATGATCCAAGGTCGCTTGATGAATTATCCGCAATGCTCGGGGGTGTGGGTAGGGGCTTGGTTGACCTGATACTTAGGGAGTGGGATGCGTTAAATAATGAGTATGGCCTTAGTTAATCGGTGGCAAGCGCGCAACCTATTTTAGCGGCCATGAATAGACTAAGTGTGCTCATTAAAGGTAAATTAAGGGATTTACTGATGGAAGCCCAGTACAACTTCCCAATTAGTGATAGGCCATTCCTAGAGTTGGCTAATAGGGTTGGTGCAACGGAGGATTGGGTTATAGATTCGATGAGGAGGATGAGGGAACTGGGGCTCATTAGGAGAATCGGTGCCTTAGTCAATTATAGGGCTAGGGGGATGATATCGGCATTGGTTGCGTTAAGGGTCAGTGAGGGGTTGGTAGACCAGGTGGCCTCGGAGATTAACAAGGATAGCCAGGTGACGCACAACTTCCTCAGGGTACACGACAGGTATAACATCTGGTACGTGACTAAGGCGGGCAGTAGGGAGGAGCTTGAGGGTAAGGTTATGAGAATAGTGAACAGGTTTAAGTTAAGGCCTGATGATTACGTGATACTCTACGCCGAGAGGACGTATAAGATTGACGTTAAGTTCGACCTCTACGAAGGGGTCTCTAGGGCTAAGATACGTAGATTACCCAGTGAGCCGCATAGGATTGAGGAGTCTGGGCTACCCCTTGACTTTTACGAGTCCATAAAGTCAATAAAGATAGTGAGCGAGCCATTCAGTGAATTATCAGCCAAGTTTGGCATCCCAACGAGTAGGCTGCCTGACTTGATAAGTGAGTTGAGGGATAAGGGCATTATAAGGGACTTCTACACGATGCTCGACCCAGACTTAGCGGGTTTCAGGGCGAACGCCATGGTCGTTTTCAACACTGATGACTGCGAACCGGTAGCCGACATAGATGAGGCAACCCACGTGGTTAAGAGGGTGATTGTACCTGGTAAGTGGGAGTACAACTGCTACTTCATGATACATGCCTTTAATTACGAAATCATCAGGAACGTTGCTAATGAGAGGTTGGGTAAATTGGGCATGGTCAACTACGAGCTACTACCCAGTATTCGCAACCTACTGCCTAACATGGCCAGGAGAATTGAGCAGTAGGCATATGCAGGGTTAGTCTCCAACATGAGTAAACATATGCATTTACATTGTTATTATGCAGCAATGTTCATCCCTACGTTAGATCTGCTTGAATGAAAATTTAAAAGCCATTTCATAAGCATCCTCATGGTGGTTTAATATACCCTACACCATAGCCGTGGTGGCGGATGCGCCTATTCCTAGCAGAAGTAACAGGGACCTTTATTACAGCATTAGAGCCAGGGGCCATGTGGCTAGGTATATACAGATATCCCGATTGTCAATAAAGCTGGATAACGGCGACGTAAGTGTCATATCAGGTGAGGGTAAGGTCAACATAGATGGGGTTTTCCTAAGGAGCCTAGGCTTCCTGATAGATGTTGAGCAATTCTTCCACAGGGTCAGTGTGCTTAGGATTCTTGAAGAGTCTGGAAGTAGGGTGGTTAATAGTGTTGATGGTTTATTGAGGACTAGGAATAAGATAGAGACCTTAGCCATACTAGCCAGAAACAAGATACCGGTACCCTCAACGATATCGACGGAGAGCCTACTGGTGGCTTATAATGCGGCTAAGAGCATGAAGCAGGTCGTCATTAAGCCTGTCCAGGGGTCGAGGGGCTTCGGCTCCGTTATGGTGAAGGATCCTGATGTAGCCTTTCAAGTGGCCAAATCCCTCCTCGTGGTTAAGAAGCCAATATACGTCCAGAGGTATATTGAGAAGCCTAACAGGGACATTAGGGTTATGGTCATTAATGGTGAAGTGTTTGGGTGCATGTACAGGGTTGTGCCCAATGGGCAGTGGAAAACCAACATAGCCCAGGGCGCCTACGGGAAACCCTGCGGTAACGTTGATGAGGAACTCAGGGAGTTGTCTATAAAGGCCACCGAGGCCTTGGGCTTAATCTACGCTGGCGTTGACATTGGGGAGGGGCCTGAGGGGTATGTGGTTTTTGAGGTTAACGGTAGCCCCGACTGGCAGGAATTAGCCTCAGTAACCATGAACAACCCCGCGCCCAGGCTGGTTGAGGTTATGGAGAGCCTAATTAAGAGGTAGGTGGCACGTCACCTGTTGACTGGCTCAGATTCTCTCCACAGGGTTTCAAAGTAGGTCCTGGCTATCTCAATAATGTACTCTTGGGTTGAGTATAGGGATAGGTAATCCGCCCCATACTGTATGGTCAACAGTACACCGTTACCTATGAAACCAGCCCCAAACATGGAGTCCCTGACCCTGAGGTTAACCCTAGGTGGCAAGGCCTTGGCATGGTCAATGAGGCCCCTGGTCACCAGCAACTTAACCTCAGCGGTCCCAGAGGCCTCGGTTATCATTGATAAAACCTCCTCATCCAGGAGCTGCTCGTAGGGTATGGCAATGCTTATGTCCCTGGCGCCACCCATTATGACTATCCTAACC
>JAPWUH010000175.1 GCA_028275645.1 Caldivirga sp. | reverse complement strand
CGTCGGTTAGCATACCACTCAATTCCTTAAAATCCCTAGCCAACCTAAGTCTCCTCAGGACCCTATCCACCGTCGCCATCCCAACCCCCTGCCCCGTGGAGCCTATGGTCTTCATGAGGTATTCGTCGCTCCTCTCAGCCTCAACATGCCTATCCTCAATCACGCCCGTCGAGTAGTCAACCCAAACCCTCCCTCTGGCCCCAGTTTCCTCAACCTCCCTCATGAGGACTGGTATGCTTAACAAGGCCCCGGGGGCTATCATCAACCTGGTTTGGGTGTTTGGGAAGCAGGATGGGATTATCCTAACCCTCCAAGTCCTGCCGCCCAGGCTTACCGTGTGGCCTGCATTTATTGAACCAGTCCTAACGCATATGTCCGGTTTATCAACGAGACTGAGGTATGAGACAACCTTACCCTTACCCTCATCGCCGAAGAAACCACCCACAACTACTGTAAGGGGCACTTTTTAATTAAACAATTCAGCCCACTTTTAAGTTTTTCGGTTAATAGTGGGCCTATGTTTAAACAATTATTTAAATAATTGGGAGCGTTTATTAACCCTAACCTGGGTTAACTGAGGTGGACGTAATAAGCCCACTGGACGCCAGGTATAGGGGTGAACTGGCTGGTTACCATGAATTGGCCTCCGAGGAGGCATTCATGAGGTATAGGGCTAGGGTGGAGCTGCTTTACCTGGAATTCCTTGTGGATAAGTTATCAGGCATGGGCTTGGTTAAGCCCATTGATGATGAGGGGAAGGCTAGGTTAAGGAGACTTAACCTAAGTAATGATGATGTTAAGAGGGTTAGGGAGCTTGAGACTGAGATTGGTCATGACGTCAAGGCGCTTGAGTATGTACTTAGGGATAAGCTTAAGGCCATAGGCCTCGGCGAGTACTCGCACTTACTCCACTTAGGCTTAACATCAGAGGATGTGAATAACCTAGCCCTAGGCATAATGGTTAGGAGGATACTGCATGGGCACCTACTACCCAGCTTAATAGAACTGGGTAGAGTAATGCTGAGGCTGATTGAGGAGTACGCCAACATACCCATGCTCGCCAGGACCCATGGTCAACCAGCCACGCCCACAACCTTCGGTAAGGAAATAGCCTACCACGCATACAGGTTATGCACGTGGCTGGGTGAATTAGCCAGGTTCAAGTTGACTGGTAAGGTTTCAGGTGCAAGCGGCTCCATGGCCAGCTTCACAATGATAGCCAACTTAGATTGGCCAAGGTTGCTTAGGGGCTTCGTAGAGTCCCTAGGCTTTGAGCCTGTGCCCGTGTCAACCCAGATACTGCCCCCCGATAACCTAACGCACCTACTCTCCATGGTTGGTTTAATGGCTGGTTCGCTGGTTAACCTAGCCCAGGACCTGTGGATGTACTCAATGCTAGGCTACATCAGGTTCAGGGGGAGGGCTGTTGGATCATCCACAATGCCACATAAGGTAAACCCAGTGGACCTAGAGAACGCCGAGGGTAACCTGAAGCTCGGTTCATCAATGCTCATGGAGATCTCCAGGATGCTTCAGATTAGTAGGCTCCAGAGGGACTTAAGCGACTCAACGGTTAAGAGGAACCTTGGGTTAGCCATGGGTTACGTGATCCTCGGTGTTAAGAGGCTTAGAGCATTCATGGAGGGTGTTGAGGCTGATGTAGACGCCTTAAGCAGCGACCTCAATAACCACTGGGAGGTTCTCAGTGAGGCGGTCCAGGTTAGGTTAAGGTCACTGGGGTTAGCGGACGCATACGAGAGGTCGCTTAAGGTGTTTAGGGGATCCAGGATGGGGGCTGAGGATTACCTCAACGCCATTAAGGGGCTTGGGGTTAATGATGAAGTCCTCCTAAACCTAAAGCCAAGTAACTACACTGGTTACGCAGAGTCCATAGCCAGGGACGTGGCGGGTAGCTGCAGGGCACTGCTTAATGAGGTGGAGGGGGTGTGCCGCAGGGAAGAGGAGTTCATGACCCAGGTGCTTGGAATTGATTGAATCAATTACCTAAACAATGTTTTAAATCACCCGAAGCATTTATTAACTAAATTAGCCTAAACACGTTAACGTTAAATGAAGAGGGAGTTCAAGATAGTCAACTGGAATAGGATTGAGGAGTTGAGCATTAGGTTAGCCGAGTTAATAGCATCCTCAGGCTTCAGACCAACGGTAATAGTAGCTGTAATGCGTGGTGGCTACATAGTAGCCAGGTTATTGTCGGACCTCCTCAACGTACCCAAGGTATTAACAATAACCATAAAGTCCTACACCGGTATTGGGGTTAGGGCCAGCAGCCCAATGATCATAGCCGATGAGGTGAATGTTAAGGGTGAGCAGGTGCTAATCGTCGACGACGTCACAGACAGCGGTAATACAATGAGGACTGCCGTCAACTACATTTCAACCCAGGGCTCGCGTTTAATCAAAACCGCGGTGCTCTTCTATAAACCCTGGTCAATGGTTAAGCCTGATTACTACTCATCGAAGACTACCAAGTGGATAATATTCCCGTGGAGCATTGCCGAGGTGTTGAGGCAATTATCAGTTAACAGGGATCCTGGGGATATCGCCAGGGAGGTGGGGTTAAACAAGCACTTCAATGAGGAGATTATAAACAGCATTGTTGATATTATTAAACACACAATGAAGGTCTATTAGCCCTTAACTATTCATGTGATTGATTAATTCAACAGTAATTCTAATCCTAACGAAACGCTTAAAAGGGTGATTGATTATAATGATTGCATGGTTTCCATAGCCGTGTTAGCAAGCCACTCAGCCCTAGACGTACTTGACGGCGCGAAGGATGAGGGGTTTAGGACTGTGGCCGTGGCTAAGAGGGGTAGAGAC
>JAPWUH010000174.1 GCA_028275645.1 Caldivirga sp. | reverse complement strand
AACCTTAATCAACGGAATCAGGGACCCCCTAATAGTGATAGGGGAATCAACCTGGACAAGAAGCCTATGCAGGACAGGATCAGCCTGCCTACTAATAAACCCAAGAACCAACACCCAGTGAGAAACCCCAGTAGATATTACACGCGCCATTAGGCACCCAAGGCATGAAACCAAAACCATAAGTTTTGGGCTGTTAGAGTAGCGATAACATTAATACTGAAGACTAACCACGGCACACCACACGTAAACTCATCAAGCCTTAAGGCGCCAAGATAACAGTGATGTTAAGGTTATGTGCTGGTGGCGTGTTAATGGCGACTGCGGCGGTGGATGGTTTCATTAAATTTTGGACTGGTAGAGTCACGATAATATTAATATCGGCATCGTTGGAGTCGATGTTACGGTCGCTGTACCTTTATTGATCGACTAACGGGGCGTGCGGGTTCATCGGAGTTTGGGCTGTCAGAGTCGTGATAATATTAATATCACCACGACTCTACCACTCCAAAACGCAAGACAACCACTTAACCCCGCAAATCATATAGCCACTGCAATATGACACACAAAGCCAGCATTAATGTCACCACGATTCTATCAGTCTTAAGCATTAAGCACCGTGTGCCTTTGGATTGTCAGAGCCGTGGTGATATTAATACCGGTGATGAGCGCACTGCATGTGCATGCAATCAGCTGGCTCTATGGCTTATAGGGCTGAAGAGTTATCTTGGTTTTTAGACCGGCAGAGTCACGATAATATTAATATTATCACTACTCTGACAGCCCAAACTCCGATGACACCCAGCGAGCCAACTGCACCCTAATCAACATGCATGAAGCCAGTATTAAGATTACCGCTACTCTACCAGCCCAAAATTCAAGACGCAGACTTAGCTATAAGCCATGGTAGCTAACTCAACCACACATTAAGGTTAATATTACCACGCTTTACTACCCTAAGTTTTTAACGAACCTACACCACGCTAAGCAATCTTAATATTACCACTACTCTATCAGCCCAAATTTTTCGGTAAGCTTTTCCTCCAGGGCCCTTAACAGTGTTATTCATGCCAAGGACCCGTACTTAGGATTATGCGCCATGTGAGGGGCTTACATTGGGTGCGTGGTTTGTAACCTTTGGGTGTTTTTCAGGGTAGGGGAGGTGTGTTTCTCTCCCTCCCCGATTCCAGTAGCCATATGCCGTATTTATTCGCTGCCTCCAGTGTGTTGGGGCTTGCCCTTAGGCAGTAAAGCACCTTGATGATTTTTCCGGGGAATTTATTCGGCATGGCCTTGATGGCTTCCTCAATCTTCCCGTTAACCCTCTCCACCGTCCTTGGGCCAGCCCTAACCTTAGCCTCACCGACAATGGTAACGGCACCGTTGGTACCGTATATGTCGAACTCGTAACCACTGTTCAGGAAGGTGGGCTTAGTCTCAACCACAACACCCCTCTGCCTCAGGTAGTATTGAACAGTGTCATTAGCCTCCTCCTCAGTGGTTATGGAGTACTTCTCTAGGGTGCTTTTCACATCCCTCAAATCCCTCTTAATCACCTTGATCTCCTTCCATATTCCCCCAACCTCCTGCCACAGCTTCTCCTGGTTCTCTCTAAGTGACTTAACTTCTTGCCACAGTTTTTCCTGGTTCTCCCTCAAGGCTTTAACCTCCTCCCATAACTTCCCCTGATTCTCCCTTAAAGCCTTAACCTCCTGCCATAGCTTCTCTTGGTTCTCTCTCAATGACTTAACCTCCTCCCATAGCTTCTCTTGGTTTTCTCTTAGCGCCTTCACCTCTTGCCACAACTTACCCATTTCCTGCCATAATTTCACTTGGTCCTCTCTAAGTGACTTTACCTCTTGCCATAGCCTCTCCTGGTTCTCCCTCAATGCCTTCACTTCCTGCCATAGCTTAGCCTGATCCTCCCTAAGCACCTTTACCTCTTGTAGTAGCTTCTGCATTGTGTCGACTAAGCCACCTAATGCTGTTAGTACACTGTTTAGTGTGGTTAACATGGTGGCTTGGTTATCCGCCAACTTAGTCACCACGTCCATTAGGCGTTTTAAGGTGGCCTGCACATCAGTAATGCCCAGCAACCCAACCACAGCTAACCTAAACTCCTCATCCTCCTTCAAGAGGCGCAGTAACTCATCCCTAAGGGACACTGGGTTAGAGAACCGGTAATGTGAAAATAAACTTTTCCTTGGTTATGAAACTACTCGTTTAGGTGCATTGGTCTTTGAAAATGAGGTGGTGAATATACCTTGCATCGAAAGGTTAGGCGGCCCCCCTCCTTATGGTGTACTCCCCGGTTACAGGCCTTAGAATTATTACCGTTACCTCATCGTTATTGGCTAGGTTTAACGCCTCTATAACCCTCCTCGGTAGTGTAATCCCAAACCTACTCGTGGATAACCTCCTAAACGTGGCCTCGTACATGTGGGTTAACCCACCCTTCACCACTATGGCCTGGACCTTCTCATCAAAACCCAGGTACCTTACGAATGATGGTATGGGTATGTATGAGTTCGTCGGCCCATAAATCCTAACCCTAGCCTTAACCTCAACACCCTGAAGCAACCTAAGGGACTCTATGGACACTACCAAGCACCTTCCAGGCCTTTTTAAGGATTACTATAATTCATTTATAAATGAATATTTTACTTAAATTTCACGTAAATTTTTACGTAATTATTTGATTTATAATGAATAAACTTTATAAACCCCCACCCAGCCTAGGCCACTTATGCTACTGGTTACCGGGAGGACGGCTGGCCTCTCCTCAAGGGCCTTTGAGGGTAGGTATAAGGAGCCGTGGGAGATTAGGGACATACACATAGCCAACCACCCC
>JAPWUH010000173.1 GCA_028275645.1 Caldivirga sp. | reverse complement strand
TTAAGGGTAACAACGAGAACGTGAGAAGGATGAAGGTGATTTCACAGCAATTAGAATCGTTGTTCAAGCCTAAGGATAAGGCCTATGAATTACTAGGTACATCCGTAGGCTTTAGAGCCATCTATACTATAAATAGGAATTGTCTCGGAAAAGCAGAGGCATTACTAATATTATTACCACGACAAAGTCTCATTTATTATCCCATATCAAAATTAACAACTAAACATGACACACTATTAATAAAACTCGAAATAACAAGGAAACTAAATTTACAACCTTTTGCAATAGAAAGAAAAGTCAATGCATGCAATGAATTAAAATTTAGTTTTAATAAAATTTCAATTAACAGCATCAATTATTACTACTGCGGTATAAATCACAGTTTATTAGATAATATGCTAAATGTACTTCGAACACTCAAGAATACTAAATCTCTTATTGAAATTAGCTACATTAATGATATACTTACATTAAAATTTAGCTCGAGCAATGATACAATAATAGATGATATAAACAAATTATTAAGAACAGCTCTTCGCCCATGCCTATAAAAATTTCACTTAAATACTGATGCACAGAAAAATAATAATTACCAACACTCACTATAGTATCTCTTGATCATTACTTACGATATCGTGGTACCTGGCGTACACTACGCCTCAGCGAACAGTGTGTAGGCTATCTGCTGGGTTATCGTGTAGTATATCCAATGTGTATCCACACCACCCTTATTACCGCCAGCGAAGACGAAGTCCACAGAGCCTGGTAGCTTACATGATGACTTCTCAGTGTAGTATGTAGCTAGTTCTATTTGAATTATCTCGGTATGCTGAATTTAGATAACTCAGCAGCGATCTCAGAGCTCATGTTTAACTAGTCGGGACACCCGTCAGTGTATAGCGTTAACGCTTATAGCGTCCCAATGGGCGGATACTACTGACCATTCCCATACTTCAAACGAGCTGATCGATCGAGTCACATAGATTCAATTAACAGTATAATATTAAATAATATTAATTACAATGCTCCTAATACTTTTCAGGGAAGATCGAGTACAAACCAGGGCAACATTGGGAGCCGGCGTTGGACTAGGATTCAGTAGAGTAAGTAACCTCTTCCACCATGTCTCATGTTAATATTACAGCGGTATTGTTTATGACATATGCGATGATCTGCCTGACCTGAGGGGTATTCCACGGGTAATAGGGTGGGAGCAAGAGGCCCATAGCTGATATGTCAAGCATTATCATGAAGCCGTATAGGCCGGTCTTATTCACGGTCCAGGTACTGGTAGCGCCCTTAACCCAAGCCTCAGTGATTAGCTTAGCCTCCTCATCACTGACCTTACTGTAATGCTTGTCGACGGACTCATCAAGATGATCTATTAATTACCTTAAATACTAACAATCACTGCATGAGCCTCCTAAGCCTAGCCGGGGCCATTAACCTTACCTAATGCGTAATCAGAATCAAATCCCTAGTCATCATCGCAACCACAGGGTACTGCTCAATAAGCCTATTGCAGAGCAGGTAATCATCACAATCTAGACCTACCTAAGCTATTTAATTAACCTCAGTGCTTAACCAATCTTAGTACGCCAACTTTAAATAACTCATTAATGCATTTACTAAGTGTTGCATGAGGTTAGTGAAATTATTGGTAGGATGCGTGAGGCGGTGGTTGGGTTTGGCGAGTATGGGATACGGTTTAGGGATAGGGAGGGTGAAGTGAAGGCATTCCTCGGCAGGGTATTGGCGGCTAGTAGGGTTGGCTTTATCTACGGACCCTTCAGGGCTGGGAAGTCCACGTTCCTCAAGACCTTGGCGAGCGCCATGCAGGATACCGGCGATGTGGTGTTCGTGTACTACGATTACAATGTGCCTATAGTGCGGGAGTCCATGCCTGAGGTCATAATTTACGCCCCAGTTGATATTAAAAAGATGGTGATTGAGGCGCTGCGGTCCATCCAGCTCGCATCACCATTTGTCTCTGTTAACCTTGGGGAGGTCCTTAGGGTGATATTAAGCGTCTTAAGTAGGGAGGGGCTTAGGGATAGGCTTAGAGACGTTGAGGGGGTGATATTTGTATTTGACGAGTATGACAGATACCTTAAGAGCAGGGCCGGTGATCCTAATTTCCGTGACCTAGATTACGTGGCAGGTGCGTTCGCCCAGGCGGTTGAGCATGTTGACGTGAGGAGGATTATTTTCAGGGAATTGGCTGATAGGCGGCTGTATTTTCTCTTTCCAATCAGTGACCAAACAGCCCTGAGGGTTGCCATGAGGCTAGGTGGTAAGGGGCTAACCATGCCTTACCTCCTATGGAACCTGCCAAGGCAAGCTTTAAGGGAGGTCGTTAACGAAGTTGCGGAATTAACCGGGGCCAAGAATGTTGATGTTGACCTACTGTGGAGCCTACTAGGTGGTAACGTGAGGGAACTTGAAGTCCTAGTTGTTGACTATAACTGGGATTATAGGCGTTGGCTTCAGGAAGAGGTAATTGAAAGGAAAATAATAAGGACGCTTGAGGAGTATGAGAGGGCGGGGAGGTTCGGCAGTATTGGTAAAGTGCTGGAGAGCCTTGTTGATAAGGGTAGGACCGCAGCCGGTGATTACGGCCTAGGCGAGTTCATGGGGCAACCCGACGCCATAGAGGGTGATTACGGCCTCCTAGAGAACAATATAATGATTAATTTAACCGGTGCTGAACACCTGTCCGAGTTACCCACGGAGCCCTGGATTGGGAAGCGATACGCCTACCAAATCCCAGCATACTATTGGGTGTTAAGAGCGATGATTAGGAAGGGCATTAACGTGAAGCCTGAGGATGTGCTCAAGGAAATTAATGAATCGGGAAGGAATTGAGTTGACGTAGTTAATCAATGCATGA
>JAPWUH010000172.1 GCA_028275645.1 Caldivirga sp. | reverse complement strand
CGTTGGGGTGTCTTCTGCCTGTTTCGAGGTAAGCCTCGAAGTTACCCACACCCTTGGATATTACTAGGTCTGAGCCGTTAATGTACTTGTCGTAAACCTCATTGCTTAGGAAGGCTGGGTAACGGTTGCCTGTAGTGACTACGTTAACCCCATTAACCTTAAGCACATCCCTAACGTAACCATATGTCACATCTGTCTCATAGGGCTTAAGCCTAGCCACCACGGTAACCCTTGAGTGCGTGGCTAGCTTACCTATTAGCAAGCTGTCTATGGCGAACTCGCCGGCGTTATCAACTATGTAAGTCACGTTACTAGCACTATTAATTACATCAGCTAACCTGGGTTCATCAATACCCAGCCACACGGGCTCCTCATTAATGCCGTGTATCAGCATCTCCTCGTTAAAGACGTAGTTAAACATAGCCACGTCAACGGAGTTCGCGGCAGCCGCAACCTTAACCAACTCAACCTCACTCATGCCGATGAGTCTCGGAACCAACATGCCTCTAGCAATCCCCTCATAACGAGCCTTCTCGTCGGAGTATGGGTCCTCGGAACCCACTATGCTTGCAAGCTCCTCAAAGGAGTTAACGAACATGATGGACCTACCCTTAGGTAGGTCACTGGTTACCCTAACAAGGATCCTCCTGACCGATTCCTCACTATCCCTATTAAACTTCTTAAGCTCACTAAGCCTTGACGTTAAGGCGCATAGGGTGCACTCCGCGTAGTCTATATACCGCACGCGGGGGTTATTGGGTAACCCAAATAAAGCTTACCGCCACCCTCATGGCTAGTGAAGCGTAGTATATATGTGCTGGCCACCCAGTCCAACAGTGGGAAGACCATATTAGTCACGGCCCTACTTAGGCTAGTAAATAGGAAAAATAGGGTAGCTGTACCCTTCAAGGCCCAGAACATGAGTCTAAATAGTTACCCGGCCTTCAACGGAGGTGAGGTAGCCCTAGCCCAGGCGATGCAGGCCTACGCCGCAGGTGTTAAGCCAATTGTGGAGATGAATCCAATACTGCTAAAGCCAGTTAATGAGGCAGCGAGCGAAGTAATCGTGCTAGGCAAGCCCATAGGGCTGATGGAGTACCGTGAGTATAGTAGGAACCCCATAGATAAGTGGAGGATTGTTAGGGACTCGTTGCTTAAACTAAGATCCCTCGGGTTAATAATCGGCGAGGGAGCTGGGAGCGCCTACGAACCAAACATAACAAGCGACGTAGCTAACTTTAGGCCCGCCGACTACCTTAACGCGGATGTCTACATTGTACTGGATATAAGTAGGGGTGGAGCCTTCACAAGTGCCCTAGGCCTATACAACGCTATACCAAGTAGGTGGAGGGATTTGATTAAGGGCTTCATAATAAACAGGTTTAGGGGTGATCCAAGGATACTTGGCGACGCTGTTAAGTGGCTTGAGGAGAAGACTGGCAAAGGGATTTATGGAATCATACCTGAGGTTAATGAGGCACGCTACCTATGGCCAGAGGACTCCGAGGCCATGGTGGACTTCGGTAATGGGTCAGTGGACGTGGCAGTAATCTCCTACCCAGGTATATCGAACTTCCATGAGTTCAGCGTTTTAACCATGGAGGATGTCCACGTTAGGTTTGTTAAGTGGCCGGACTCCCTCGGGGAACCAGACCTACTGATCCTACCTGGCGCCAAGAACACTGCACTGGCCATGGAGTGGCTCAGGAGGAGTGGCTTAGATGAGAAGGTGAGGAGGATGGCAGGCTCAACGCCGATACTAGCCATATGCGGGGGCTTCCAACTCATAACGGAGATTATGAGTGACCCAACTGGTATCGAGTTCGGCAACCCAGGTCACATTAAAGGGCTGGGGCTCGTGAAGGCTCAGGTGACGTACCATAGTGATAAGATTGTTGCACATAGTAGAGCCATCATGAATGATAAGTTGGTTACCGGCTACGAGATACGTAGGGGTAGGGTAAGGTATACTGGTGATGAACCTGGCATGGT
Source organism: Caldivirga sp. (assembly GCA_028275645.1). GTDB lineage: Archaea > Thermoproteota > Thermoprotei > Thermoproteales > Thermocladiaceae > Caldivirga. The sequence continues at coordinate 902 of JAPWUH010000172.1, read as the reverse complement.
GATTGTGGAGAGGAATGGAAACCCAGTTAATGAACCAGACGGCTATTTCAATGAGGATAGGAAAATCTTCACAACGAGCCTACATGACATACTAAGTAACCCACACATTAGGGAGCTAGTGCTTAGGATGGCTAAGGGCAGTGTTAAGGTTAACTCATACTCATCCATAGAAGTCCTCATGCATTGGATCGACGAAGTAGCCCGCGTCGTTAACAACAACATAACCATGGACCTTTAGTGACGGGGCATGGATTACCTAATTAGCAAGTTATCTCAGTATTTCACTAAGCATGGCCCACGCCTACGTGATAATTCACCCATACATTTCAAACTTAACCACCCTGAGATGCGCAGCCGCCAACTACTAACCCATGGCTGTTAATGCTAGTAGTGATTCTGACTTCTTCAGTTGTTTGGTTATTGGGTCCACTTCCAGTGCCAGTGATTCAAGTGCAACAACACCCATTACCTCCACATCATCCTTTTCAGCAAAAACAACAATACTGGTTGCCCTTTCCCCTAGGCATTCGATTACTGCCTCACCTACCTCCCTCTCCACTGTCTTACCCCCAATAGTCCTAAACCTCCTAACCCCACTAGGCTTCACGCCGATAGCCTCCAACCTCTCCCTCCTTATCCACGTATATGTACTCCCAGTATCAACAATCAGCTCAACCTCAAAACACCTAGACCCATCCCACGGATTACAAACCCTAACTGCAGCAACCGTATGCCCCATTGCAGCCACCTCTTAGCCTTAAGACTTAACAGGCGCGAGGTTAATAAACCCTATAACGATGAAGTTGAACTTAGCCTTTAGGGTAAGGTTGCTGTTGATGAGGGAAATAGCTTTAGCTTGGTTAAGGGATCGCATAGGTGGGTTTAGATGCTGCTACTTAGGG
>JAPWUH010000171.1 GCA_028275645.1 Caldivirga sp. | reverse complement strand
TGATACGTTAACTAGGGTCACAGGCTTCATAATATTGAACACTAAACATGGTCCTAGGGAAGTAGAGTACACAACACCCCTAATGATGATGAACACTAAGGTCCTCAGTAAGGGCATTAGGTACGATGAGGGTTATGGGGGAACAGGCTACAGGGAGGAAAGTGATCTGCAAAGGCAGGTTAGGGAACTTGGGTTTAAAGTAATCTTTGAGCCGAGATTCTACGCTTACCACCTGGCAGTAGAACAGGGAGGTAATAGGTACTCAGATCTGGAGGACAGGATGTATTGGAAGTGGAGAAACCACACATACTTTATGAACAAGTGGCACTATTCCATAACCAAGAAGATACTAGGTTACACGATACTATCAACATACGCACTACTAAACGGGCCGGCGGCAATAAGAGGAATAGTAAAGGCGGTAAGAAACAAGGCATGAAGATAGTACACATACACCACCATTACTGGCCCGTAGTAGGCGGACTCGAAAACGTAGTAAAAGCACTAGCAGAAGGCATGGCTAAACTCGGGCACGAAGTCCACATAATAACAAGCACACACGGAGCACAAGACAGACCAAGAGAAGAAGAAATAAACGGAGTACACATACACAGAGTCAAAAGCATACGGCTCGGCTACCCAGACCTAACGTACCCGCTGGAGTACCCAATCGACGTATTGAGAAAAGCTGTGGTGCACGGACACAGCCAAAACAGCCTATTCACGGTTAAAATGATTGAGAAGGCTAAGGAACTTGGGGTAAAGACAGTGACGCACTTCATGGCTGTGGACGCACTTAGCGATCACCCTAATGCTCTGGTTAGGTTGCTGGGTCCGCTTTACGGTAGGTGGACTGTGCTTAGGGCTATTAGGAGCAGTGATGCTAGGCTTGTTAAGAGCCTTAGGGATAAGGAGATGTTAAAGAGTAGGTACGGTATCGATGCCATTTACGTTCCTGATGGAGTTGATGAGGAGTTGCTTAATACTCCTAATATGGCCGGGAAGTTCAAGGCTAAGTATAACATCAATGAGCCATTCGTGGTTTACGTAGGTAGGCTACACAGGTTAAAGGGCATTGACGTGTTGATTAAGGCAATCAGCATAGCCACCAGGGAGGAGCCCACATTAACCGCTGTGATAGTAGGCCCAGGGGATCAAAGGCCATACAGGGAATTGGCCAATAGACTGGGGGTGGGGAGGAATGTGGTGTTCACTGGTTTTGTTAGTGAGGAGGTGAAGATTAGTGCGCTGGACGCATCCACTGCACTGGTTTTACCAAGCATTAGTAATTACGTTGAGGTATTCTCCCTAGCCATAACTGAGGCTTGGGCCAGGGGTAAACCAGTGGTGGCATCGGCAGTGGGTGAGGTGCCTTATAGGGTGAGGCACATGGTTAATGGGCTACTGGTACCACCAAGAAACCCCAAGGCGCTGGCTGACGCAATACTGCAGTTGATAAGAGATAGGAGACTGGGTGAGAGGCTTGGTGCTGAGGGTAGGGAAAGAGTGACTACCTGGGGTAAGGTAATTGATGAGCTACTAAAGCTTTATGCATCCTAAGGTTCAGACTACTGCAGAAGGTGTAAATGCAGTTGTTTGTTAATAATAGTATCGAGTTTCATCAATGAAGATTTCAATTGTGGTTCCAAGTAAGGGATGCAAATACCTAGGTTACCTGCTTACTGGCCTTAGGGACCAGAATGTGAAACCCAATGAGGTAATTCTTGTGGTTAAGGAGTGCGACTTAAGACGCGTTGAGAACTTGTGCAGTAGAAGCAACTTACCCTGTGCAATAATTGAGCAAAAGAATGGTTACTTTACTCATGCCTTGAATATGGGTAAGAGGGAGGCTAAGGGTGACTTCATAATATTTACTGATGATGATGCAATACCCTTAAGTAAGTGGATTGAAAGGTACATCAAATTACATACCATGTACCCAAATATAGCAGGAGTATCAAGCAGGGATATTTACTTAAACCTAGAAGATATAAGGGTAATGCAAACCTCAGACGATAAGGTGGTTACCAAGCTATATCGATGGGTCATTAGGCCATGGTTAGAAAGGCCACATCCATTATTGAGTAAGTATAGGATGGGGGTTTACCTGACTAGGGACCTTGATGTCGCCCATGGACCATTTATCCCAGGTAAAGAATGCTTCTCGCTGCCCTTCAGGGGTGTTAACATGAGTTTTAAGGCAAGCTACATATATGATGCATGGTTCCCGGAGCATGAGTTGTTGAGGAGGGCCCCAGGTAATGAACAGTACTTTGGGATGCAATTAATCCTTAAGGGCCTGGACTCCATATATGTTCCAGGTAATCCAGTGCTTCATATAGCAAGGGAGGAAAGCTTATCAAGAAGCAATGCTGGTGAAATTAAGCTGGAGACTAGAATCATGAAGTCACTTTATAGAAAGCTAATAGAGGCTATGGTAGCATGAGAGTTGCATTAGTATCCTCCGGCTTAGTACCTATACCACCAATTAAGGGGGGTGCAGTAGAGGAGTATGTTTACCAATTGGCTAAGCATCTTAGGAAACTTGGTGTAGATGCCTTTGCTATGGATGCTAAGTGGGGCGGCAATTCAGTTGAGGTAAATGATGTAGATGGAGTGGAGATAGTCAGGGTTCCAATGAGACCTTTGGCGCAGAATACCAAGAGGAATATCATCATGGAGCTCCAGTTTGGTAGGGCAGTGGGTAAATACCTGAGGAATGAGGAGATTGACGTAGTGCATGCTAATACGGCATGGGCCGGGTTTGCACTGGCTATTAACCGCAATCAATCATATGGGCTTATGTACACGTGCCATAATCCACTGTGGCCCGAGGATAAGGTGCACCTGGGCGAGAGAGTTGTTAGGTTGGTGGAGGGCTTCACGATGAGGACTTCAAATGCGGT
>JAPWUH010000170.1 GCA_028275645.1 Caldivirga sp. | reverse complement strand
GTCGACTGGCTTCTACTTCGGCATAAGTGTAAATGGGTACGGTGTCTCCGGCCAGGTGGCATCAGGGACAACCACCTGGGATCTTTACCCAACCTACATTTTCTACACGGCATCAGGAACAGCAGCATTAAACGCACCAGTAAGCTCAGGTACACTGCAAGTCTGCGGCTAAAGCCATGGTTAAAGTTTACTGAGGTAAGCCTAACTCAATGAACCTTAAGGCCAAGCTTTTTAACGGTTCTAATGCTAAGTGTACACGGGCTGTTTTGGTTTTCATGATTATTTGTAGTGCTTATTTCTGTTAATGGTTAATCCCCAGTTAAATTTAAAAACCTAGCTCTAGAACTTCTTAACAGTTACCCTGGGTTTCCGAGATCCGTAGTGGTAAGGAACCCCTGGTGACAGGGCGGGAGCTGCTGCGGTGAGGGGGCCTGGGGCGACCGTCGAGAAGGAGACGGTGGAGACAACAAACCTCTACCGCCTCCGGAGAGACGGTGATTAACCACATGCAAAGGGTGGTGTTTAACCGTTACCCTGCCTAGTTAGGGATTGCAGAGCCCTCGTAACCAACTCCCTATCCTCCGGGTTGCAAATCACAACGGTGCCCCACACAACCTTCCGAACCCTAATGCCCATGTTGGTTAAGGTTTCCTTGAGTTTGGCTGCAGCCTCTGAGTTTCCTAGGGATATTAATAGGCAGGTTTCTTCGTACTCATAACCCCTTGAGTTTCGTTCTTTACCAACATGCACGTGCCACTTCCTGATGTGGAAATTACTAAGCACCTTGATTGCTTCGTCAATGCCGGGTAGTTTCCTTGGCTCACCGTAGAACTTCTCGTAGAGCTCAAGCATCCTCAAAATCCTCTTAGTGTCCTCAATGGGGACGTAGAGCTCAAGCCCATTATCAACCTCCCTAACGTTGATGTTAAAACCAGCGGCCCTCAGGTCATTGGCAATCCCCTCAATTAACTCCCTATCATTACTCACCTTAGTCAAGTACCACCCACGGCCCATGTTGTGCTTACGGAGTATGAGCTCATGCCCAAGCACGTTAACCACAGGGTACCTCCTGTAGCTGAGGCATGGAGTCGAGTAATTAACGGCCTCAAGCAGCTCACGAACCCTATCAACCAGGGCGTATTCAGGCCAGGAACTAGCCACGGAAACAATATCATTAATCACGGCAGCCTTAACAGGGCAAACAACATAATGCTCACTATCCCTGGCGACGGAACCACTAAAGAACCTGCCGCCGCAATTATAGAGGCGGCATAGGAAGTCGTCCATGAAGGTTTTAACCACATCATCAACAACGAAGGAGAAGCCAACATCAAAGCCACCCCTATCAACATGACCAAGGACGCCATCACCAGTAAACCAACCAAACATGGAACCCCTACCAAGCAGGCCATTAACAGCATACCAAACAAAGCGAACACCCTTCTTAACTTTGACGTTACCCCAATCATCAACCACAGAAACCAGCCAAGAACGCAGGTAATCGGGGATATCATGAGACTTAACAAGTGCGGCTAAATTATCTTGGGTAACTATAAATGGTTTAATCTTCTCGCTAAGGGCACTCTTAATATATATTATGTGTTTAAACGATACATTAGTCTTTTCCTTACCCTCCGACACGGATGCATAGATATAGTCCTTTATCTGATCTATACCTAAATAATTGATTAATGCAAGTAGAAGAGAAGCTGCAAGCTTAGGGTCAGGTGAATTTAATGAGACTATATAAGGACTATTCTTCCTACTTACAGGTGTCGCATCACTTATAAACAATCCGGCAAGTACCTGTTTCGCTAAGTCATAATCAAGGCCATGATCATTGCTTATAGTTAACTTAAGAGAAAGATCAAGATTACGAATCTTAACGCCTAGGGCGGAAAACTTAGTTCCACGCACTAGAGACCTAATACTATTCCAATTACTGGCAATAAGGCTTTTTACTCTAAGTAGGACATCAGTAAGATCCTTAACAGTAACAGCCTTACCGTTAAATCCCTCAATGAAGGTTACCAAGTCACGTATGTGATTATCCATGAAAACCTCTAATTAAAGCTAAATAAATAATTTCTGCATGTAAGGTAAAGACATCATACGGATTAATTTAATAAATGCAACAATACAGGTACAGGCACCAGAGGCTAGCATTTAAACAAGGGGGTTAAGTTTAAATATCCCTGGGTTATGAATTAAATTTAGGTGATCGGATAGGCCAAGTCATGGGAGTCTTACTAAGGCAGGTAAAGTGAGGAGTCAGACGCCTAAGATTCCTGCTAGGCCTAGGAGGGATTTGGTTCCTAGGTTGAGGAATTGGCGTAATTATAGGCGTAGGGTTGTTTATGCTGGTCAGCAGCAGGTTGGTGGTGCTTCTTAGTTTGGTGATGTTTTTTGAGAGGGGTGATTGGTGATCGGCGGGCTATACGCTGACTTTGGTTTGGGTTGTGTTTCTGCTTGTTTGTAGTATTTTTACGTAGCTACTCATTATTTCTAATTACTTCTAAATCCTAATGCTGTGAGTAGCTGAAAACTTATAATCTTTTTCTGCTATTATTGAGTTGGAGGGTGCCGCTGTGAAGCTGATGGGCAGTCGTGAGGTGGAGGAAGGCGCCGAGGAAACTCCCTGCGTCATGGCTGGGAGATAGGCTCCCAAACTTAGGTACGGGGAGGGGGAAAGAGCAATGAAGCCAAGTGGCTAATAGCCACGGAAAGTGACTGTTAATCACGATGAAGCCAAGCTTTTTTCCTCCTGGTTATTGATTCTGTTGTTGAGTTGACTGGTATCCATGATGCATGGTAGGTTGTGTGGAGGGTTGGTGCTGTGTTGTTTGCCGTGGGTTTGTGCCTGGTGGGTTGGCTGAAGGTTAGGTATAGTGGTTGATACTATGAATCGGTCTGGGGGTT
>JAPWUH010000169.1 GCA_028275645.1 Caldivirga sp. | reverse complement strand
AAGCTCGGGCACGAAGTCCACGTAGTGGCAAGCACATACGGCGCTGAGGGTAGGCCCAGGGAGGAGGTGGTGAACGGGGTTCATGTGCATAGGGTTAAGAGTTTTAGGTTCGGTTACCCCGACTTAACGTACCCACTGGAGTACCCCATTGACCTGCTTAAGAGCGCTGATGTTGTTCATGGGCATAGCCAAAACAGCTTATTCACGGTTAAGATGATTGAGAAGGCTAAGGAGCTTGGGGTAAAGACGGTGACGCACTTCATGGCAGTGGACGCACTTAGTGATCACCCCAATGCTCTGGTTAGGTTGCTGGGTCCACTTTACGGTAGGTGGACTGCGCTTAGGGCTATTAGGAGCAGTGATGTTAGGCTTGTTAAGAGTCTCAGGGATGAGGAAATGTTAAAGAGTAGGTACGGCATCGATGCCATTTACGTTCCCGATGGGGTTAATGAGTGGTTGCTTAATACGCCTAATATGGCCGGGAAGTTTAAGGCTAAGTATAACATCAATGAGTCATTCGTGGTTTACGTGGGTAGGCTACACAGGTTAAAGGGCATCGACGTGTTGATTAAGGCAATCAGCATAGCCACCAAGGAGGAGCCTACATTAACCGCTGTGATAGTAGGCCCAGGGGATCAAAGGCCATACAGAGAATTGGCCAGTAGGCTGGGGGTGGGGAGGAATGTGGTGTTCACCGGCTTTGTTAGCGAGGAGGTGAAGATTGGTGCGCTAGACGCATCCGCTGCACTGGTTTTACCAAGCATTAGTAATTACGTTGAGGCATTCTCCCTAGCCATAACCGAGGCTTGGGCCAGGGGTAAACCAGTGGTGGCATCGGCAGTGGGTGAGGTGCCTTATAGGGTGAGGCACATGGTTAATGGGCTACTGGTACCGCCAAGAAACCCAAAGGCACTAGCCAACGCAATACTGCAATTAGTAAGGGATAGGAGGCTAGGTGAGAGGCTTGGTGCTGAGGGTAAGGGTAATGTGTTTACTTGGAATAAAGTAATTGATGAGTTACTGAAGCTTTATGAAGAGACCACTCATTAGTGTTATTATTACCGCATATAATAGGAGAGAATTCATTAGGGATGCTGTTAAAAGTATTATTAGTTCTACGTTACCTGAGGATGAATATGAGATAATCGTTGTTAAAAACTTTAAGGATGAGTATGTAGACAGCATCGTTGAGAAGACCGGTGGTAAGAGCATCATTACTGACATAGTCTCGATAGGGGCTAAGGTTGCACTAGGTATTGAGGTTGCAAGCGGTGATGTGATTACGTTCCTCGAAGATGATGACGCGTACTTACCGAGTAGGTTGGGGGATGTTAGGAATATGTTCGAACATGTACCATCATTGACTTATTATCACAATAATGTTGTCGCGATAGACGAAAACGGTAAGGTAATACATGATAAGTTTATTGAGGAGACTAACATACGTAATACAGTCATCGCGTATAATTACGAGGATAAATTAAATGCATTCAGGAGGTATGGGTGGAGTCTTGGGCTTAGGCTCAGCTCTATGGCTGTTAGGAGAAGTTTCATTAATAAGTGGGTTGGCATTATTAAATGCTTTCCCGATCTTGTTGATGTATTAATTTTCTTATTAGCCCTCGCTAGTGATGGCACCATATATCATGATCCGAGACGTTTAACTTATTATAGGGTATCAAGCACAAGCGCAAGTAGTGCAAGGGCCGTGAGAGACCCATTAAACCGCTTCAATAGGGCTGTAAAAAACGCAGCACGCCACGCCATTGCTAGGCACATGTTCGTTACCTTAGCTGAGAAACTGGGATTAAGAAAGTACGTTAGATATGATGAGGCCACGGTCATTGGCGGTATTTATGGGGATTGGGGTATGCAGCTAAGCAAAGCCGTCGTTGACTTAGTAATGTGTGGATCCACAAGGTGCATTGGCTCGGCAATGTTCGGCTTAACGTATTTAATTAGTCCCTGGCTCGCCAAGAGATTAGTGTACTTATACTACACCAGGGCGTTTAACGCATGGGGATTAAGGTATTAATACTCCTTGGTTACTACGAGCCCGGAGGCTTCAAGACGGTTATCGACAACCTAAGCAAACACCTAACAATGCATGGGGTCGAGGTTACGGTAGCGGCCAGAGTCGTGAGGACTGAACCTCCAAGGCATGTGAACCTCATTAAGCTAAGGCCAGAGGATTTGCAAGCTGAAGGCAAGTATTATGATGTTATTCACATACACACATCATACCCATACACAAAAGCCGCAATTAAACACAACATACACAATGTAGTCTTCACATGGCACGGCTATACACCAGCTATCTACGTACCCGGCATAAAAAACAAGGTCATAAATGTAGGTCTCAAGTACGTGTATAAGAACCTACTATCCAAGATACGCCACATAACCACGATTTCAAACTACGCAAATAAGCAATTAATCAAATTATTCAACGTGTTAGGTAAGGTTATTCCCAACGGTATTGACCTTGAATTATTTAAACCATGTTCCAAGGAGTCACGTAGGAAGGAATTTAATGGTTACCCAGTGGTTTTGAATCTAACAGCGTACAATAACCTTAAAGGTAGGGACATATTAATTAAGAGCTTTAAAATTATTAAGCGTAAATACAGTAACGCCGTTCTAATGGCCGTAGGTATAGGCAACGACTTTAACGACGTAATAAACCTAAATTATGTACCGTATAATGAAGTACCTAAGCTGTACTGTAGCGCTGACTTTTACTTATTGACATCAAAGCATGAAAGCTTTGGTTTACCAATTATAGAATCATTCGCCACAGGTACTCCAGTGATTGCCTACGACAGGAACGATGCTAGACGTGAACATATACTAAGCTCAGGCGGTGGATTACTATTCAACAATGCCGAATCGCTCCTGAGAGCTGTTGATGATGTGCTGAGTAATTGGGACATATACTCATTGAGGGGTATTGAGTACGCTAGGAATT
>JAPWUH010000168.1 GCA_028275645.1 Caldivirga sp. | reverse complement strand
CCAGTAACCACCAAAGGCTGCGGCTAGGCCAATTACCCAATGAACCCATGCGTTCTTAATCTTACTCCACGTGAATACGTAAAGCGGCAGTACTATGACCTCGGTTAGGAAGGCGAATAACTCGAGGTAGAATGGTAGGACTATCGCGGAGCCTATTATGGTAATGAAGCTGCTCCATATGGTAACTAGGCCAAACTCAACCAATGTACCAAAGGCCGCACCAACCCCGAAGAAGATTGTTGAAACCACGGAGAACATTCTCGCCTTATCACGCCAAGTCTCATCACGCCTAGTTATGTAGAGGAACTCAGCAACCACGGCCATTAAGATCGTACCAAGGAATGCTGATGCTAAGCTCACGTGAGCCAATACACCAACTGCAGTTATCCACCTAGCCTCATCCAATAAACTAATCCACGCCACTGGAGAGGGGATGTAGCCTATAGGCATAGTGATCAAGTATATCTAATTGCATTGTTTATAAATTTTACGCCGTTAAATGGAAACCTATTTAAATGTAAATTAATTAATCTATTGGAAAAATAACCTCAATATTAATTTTATATACCAATTCAAGGCCAATTTCAACCTATTTGATCAATCTAAGTTTAATAAACATCCCATACCCTTAAGGAACATTAACTCTTCCAGTAAACCGTACCGTAAGGAATATTAATAGGATTCTCCAGTGTATAATACTGTAACGGCGATGCCTGGGAGGGGTAGTGGGAGGTTGATGAATTTAGTGGCCGAGGAGCTTAATGGTGCTGGGGCTAGATCCGTAGTTGTTGATGAGGATAACTACTCATACACCATAGTTGCAGATGTGAAGGGTAGCCTGGGCAAGCTTGTGCTTAAGGTGAGCGCGGATTCATCAGCAATACCGAGGAGCCACATAATAGACCTACTAGTAATGCACAAGGTCTTTAACGCCAAGCCGATACTAGTGGGTGAGAGCAGGAGGAATGAGGAGTTGCAGGACGGCGTACTCTACGAGCAGTTCGGCATACCCCAACTAACCCCCAAAACGCTTGGGGATTTACTTAGGGGCAAGCCAATAATAATGAAGAATGAGGGTGGAGTCACCAAGGTTAAGATAAAGGGTTGGCTACTGAGGGAGCTTAGGTTAAGGTACGGCTTAAGCCTGGGGGATATAGCCGAGTTACTGTCGGTTAGTAGGAAGAGCGTTTACGAGTATGAGAGGGGGAGTATCGATGTGAGTGTTGAGAAGGCGCAGTTGCTAATCGAGCTCTTCGGGGAGGATATCGTGGAGAGGTGGAGCCTTGAGGTCAAGGACCCAGACCAGAGGATTAGGGAGAGGAGGGTTGATATAAACCACGTACTAAACCTAAAGGTTAAGGAGTCCTACCTACTGGCCCACACTCACGGTAAGTACGCCGCCATAACGAGTAACGGCAGTGTGCTACTTGGCGATGAGCATAGCAGGGAGGCTGAGGAGGTATCAAGCATACTAGGCGCCCAGTACCTAAGGATCCGCTGAGTTCATCCACCCTGCCTTATGAAGATCCCTGCAGATTAATAGTCATGCATTTAAAACTCAACGATGGAAGTTAAAGAGTGGGTAGGCTGTTTGGGACCAATGGGGTTAGGCTGGAGTTCACGAGGGGTGGTTATGACCCAGAGTTCATAGTTAGGCTTGGTAAGGCAATCGCAACCTACATCAACAACGGCGACGTCCTACTGGGTTTTGACATTAGGTTAACCAGCTTATCAATAGTGGGTACGCTGTACGGCGTATTATCAATGTATGGCCTCGGCGTTGACGTGATTGGGCCATTACCAACACCGGTGCATCAATACTTAACTAAGGCATGGGGCTACAGGGCTGGTGTAATGGTGACTGCCAGCCACAATCCACCCCACTACAATGGCATTAAACTCATGGGTAGTGATGGGGTTGAGGTTAATAGGAACATTGAGGAGGAGGTTGAGTCAATATTCTACAGCGGTAGGTTTAAGGAAACGGTGGATTACCGTGATATTGGAAGAGTCAGGTTCATAAACGTTGAGGATGGGCTAAGGGAATACCGGGAACACCTACTAAGCTTAGTTAACGTGGATTTGATTAAGGGTAGGGGCTTCAGGATAGTGGCAGACTTCGCAAACAGCGTGAACTCAATAGCACTGCCATACGTCCTCAGGGGGCTTAACGTCAAGGTGACTTCAATAAACGGCCACCTTGACGGTGAATTCCCAGGTAGAGTCCCCGAGCCCAGGCCAGATAACCTTAACGTCGCCTCGAGGGCTGTGGTGGAGGCTAATGCTGACTTCGGCGTTGCCTACGATGGCGATGGCGATAGGTCACTCTTCATAGATGAGGGGGGTAACGTGGTGTGGGGTGATAGGACTGGTACAATATTGGCGTTGTCAATGATTAAGAAGGGTGATAAGGTGGTCACGCCGGTATCCTCAAGCATAGTGGTCAAGTGGGCTGTGGAGGAGGCTGGGGGTGAGGTTGTTTGGACTAGGGTTGGTTCAGTGGACGTTAGCCACAAGGTCATGGAGATAGGCGCCCTATGCGGCTTCGAGGATAATGGAGGGTTCATCTGGCCAAGGCACCACCCAGTGAGGGATGGGATATCCACAACACTACTGATGATGCAGGTACTAGCCGAGCAAAGAGCTAAACTATCAGAATTAAACTCAAGAATGCCGAGCATGGTGACTGCCAGGGAGAGGCTGGAGATGGATAGAGAAACAGCCAGGAAGTTGGTGGATAAGCTTAGGGAAAGGGATTGGGGTGGTGAGGTTATAACCATAGATGGCATTAGGGTTAACTACCCAGACTCATGGTTCCTAGTTAGGCCAAGCGGCACGGAGAATTTGCTTAGGGTTACAATCGAAGCATCCAACGTTGAAAAGTTCAATAACCTAAGGGGAAGCGTAATGAAGAGTATAAAGGAACTCCTCGACAGCATAAGGCAATAGGCTAAAACCTAAGCGAGACTACTCCTT
>JAPWUH010000167.1 GCA_028275645.1 Caldivirga sp. | reverse complement strand
GTTAAGGTGATTTGCGAGGATGGGAACGTGAGGATAGCCAGGATACCTGGTAAGTACAGGAAGAGGATGTGGATTAAGGTGGGTGACTACCTGATAGTTGCTCCATGGGACTTCGAGCCAAGTAAAGCTGATGTGGTTTACAAGTACGAGAAGGGGGAGGTTAATGAACTCAGGAGGATTAGTAAATACGGTGAGATTTTAAATAGGCTTGATGAACTAGCCCTGTAGTGTAATGAACCAGCAGGAGCTTGATAAGCTAAGGGACCTGGTTAAGATGGAGCAGGAGAGTAAAGACCTGGTTAAACTACCCTACAGGTCCTACAGGGAGCTCGTCAATGGGTTGATAAGTGGGGTTAAGTTCGGTGGTGCATTGGAGAATGCAGTTGCCTCAACCTACCTAGGCATGGTTAAGGACCTTGTGGTTTCACTACTCAGGGTGAGGATACTTAAGATACTTGACCAAGCCTCCGCAGGAAACTTACCCAGGAGGAACCTACTCCTCGAGGAGGCCAAGTTAACCTCAGCCCTTGAGGACCTCGAGAACCTACTCAAGCCTAGGAGGGGTAAGGCACCAGGTAGGGTCATGATAGCTGTCTTCACGGCCAACTACTTCAGCATTAAGACCAGCAGGGGCAACATGATCAACGACCCAATGGTTGGTGATTTAGTTGTCTTACCCAGGGAGGACGCTGTTGAATTAGTCTCAAACTTTAAGGTGGCTAAGGCCTACAGGGTTAAGGCAAGGAGGCGCCCCTCTTAAGCCACTTGATGGTTAACCTAACAGCCTCAGCGCTACTGTACCTTGGTGACCAGCCAAGCCTAGTGAGCTTACTTATGTCTAGGAGCATGTACTTAACGTCGCCCGGCCAACCCCTACCATCGGGTGTGGTTGGCTTAGTCACTATGTTCACATTCCTTAACCCAACCTCCTCAATAACTATCCTGGCTATCTCCATCACTGTGACCCAATCCCTATTACCAACGTTGAAGGCCTGGTCCTGAAGCCCACCATTAATCAGCTTGTTGAATAGGAATAGCGTCGCATCCACGGCATCATCAACGTATAGGTAGCTCTTCCTCTGGCTACCATCCCCACGCACCTCAAGGACGCTTGGATTCCTCATTAACTTAACGTAGAAGTCGTAAATAACCCCATGCCTAGACCTGGGCCCAACAATGTTGGCGTACCTTAGGTTAACAACCTTGATGCCGTAAAGCCTAGAGTACGTGCCCAAAATAACCTCGCTAGCCGCCTTGGTGGCGCCGTAGACGCTTATAGGCTCCATTGGGTGGTCCTCGGGTGTTGGGAGGACCCTGGCATCACCGTAAACAGTGCTGCTGCTGGCGAAAACAATGTACTTGACGTCACCCAGCCTAGCCGCCTCAGCTACGTTGAAAGTGGCCACCAGGTTATTGTCGAAGTGGCTCCTGGGCTCCACTGAGGATACCCTAACCTCTGGGTTGGCGGCCAGGTGGAAGACTGCTAAGGCGCCTTTGAATTCACCCACCCAATCACCCCAACTCCTCAGGTCAGCCTTAACAAGGTTAACCCTACCACTACTCAGGGAGTCCTTAAGGTTATTTACGTCGCCGCTACTTAGGTTATCTATAACAGTCACCTCATAGCCATTCTCCACCAGTTTATCAACCAAGTGGCTCCCTATGAAGCCGGCTCCACCAGTCACAATAACCCTGCTCATGGGTTAACAGTCCATGTACCTTAAATAAACTTTAACCCTGCTTAATCTTTAAATACACTCACCGCTACGGCCAGGTAATGGAAACCGTAGCAGCCCGGTCAAGGCCAAGGCCGAAGCTGTATGGTCCGGAGGTCCACTACTGCACATCGTGCGGTAGCCCAATAGCCCCCTTCAAGAGGGCAACCCACTTCCTATGCCCAAACTGCGGTAAGTATGAGATATGGAGGTGTGAACGCTGCAGGAGGGAAGGAAACGTTTATAAGTGTCCAGTCTGCGGTTTCGAAGGTCCATGAGTGGTTTAAATGGCCCAAATATACTACGTCTATAGGGTTACCCCAAGCAGGGAGGATGTAAACTACGAGAAGCTTAAACAAACCATAAAGAGTAAGCTTGAGCCTAAGTACCAGGTTAAGGGTATTGAGGAGGAGGAGATTGGGTTCGGGATTAAGGCACTTAAGATCCACATAATCATACCTGAGTCCGACGAGTACACGACCGACGAGATAGAGAACATACTATCCCAGATAGAGGACATTGGGGGTATTGAACTTGAGTACTTCACTAGGGTTGGCTTCTGAGGCCAGTCATGCGGGTTGCAACTCTTTAAAAGCTTTATAAACCCACTACCTAATTCTCCCCTATGTCTAGTGAGGAGGGTTGGATTGAGCTCCGTGTTGCGGAGGCTAAGCAGAGGGATGCTGGTAGGCCCATTGTTCGCATTGACCCCTCTATCATGAGGGATTACGGTATTGAGCCGGGTACAGTGGTCTTCATTAAGGGTAAGAGATTGACGGCCGCCAAGGTAATGTATGGCCTGCCTGAAGATGACGGTAGGGGTGTTATTAGGATGAACTCTATAATAAGGAAGAACGCCGATGTAAGCGTTAACGATACGGTTAAGGTCAAGGTAACCGAGGCCAAGCAGGCCCAGCTGGTTAAACTAGCCCCAGTATCAATGACCCTCTCCATTGAGCAGAACTTTGAGAATTACGTTAAGCAGAGGCTTAAGGACTACGTACTGATGGAGGGTGACTTAGTCCAGATACTTGTGCTAGGCCAATCCCTAATATTCCAGGCAATACAGGTTAGGCCAAGCAACACACCTGTCATAGTTGACGACGAGACCCAGGTCAAGGTCCTTGAGAAGCCTGTGGAGAATGTACGGATACCTCGTGTTACTTGGGAGGATATTGGTGATTTGGAGGAGGCTAAGCAGAAGATTAGGGAGTTGGTTGAGCTTCCTCTTAAGCATCCTGAGTTGTTTAGGCATCTTGGTATTGAGCCT
>JAPWUH010000166.1 GCA_028275645.1 Caldivirga sp. | reverse complement strand
GGTCGTGGCCTACGTGGGCTTCCTCAACAACTCACCCCAGGTGGCGGCCGTTGCCTCACTGGCCCTATTAATCTACACTGCCTACGTCCTCTCATGGTACGTTTCACGCACCGTTGAGTTGAGGAGGATTAACGTGGACCTCAGGGCCCAGTTAATGAGTAGGGGTGATTCAATTAAGGTCAACGCACCCGAGGGGGTTAGGGTTAGGCCAGTAGCCTCAAGGCACTTCGAGGTTAAGGGTGGTGAAATGACCCTTAAGTGGGGTGGGGTGGCTAGGGTACTTGGCCTCCTACTCACAGCCTATGACCCACTCACGGGCCTATCAATCTCAACCTTCAGGGAGCTTAAAGTAACAGTATTAACGCTGGTGGGTTCACTAGAGGGGCCGGGGGTCTCTGCGTTAACACTGCTTGAGAGTGGTGTTGAGGAGTATAGGGGCCTTGTTGAGTATGACTACACTAAGCCAGCCTCAAGGATACACTGGCCCTCCTCAGCCAGGATTAATGAACTTGTGGCTAAGGATTACAGTGAGGAGGCGGCTAGGCTAGTAGTGTCTATACCAGCCCTACCGGACCTACTAACCGAGGGTGATGTGAGGCCTATTGACAGGGTCCTCATGGCCCTTGAGGGGCTGGCCAGGAGGTATGGGTTAATCAGGGTCATGCTGATTGGACCCGGCATATCAGAGGGCGTTAACGTGACCCTGGGTGAGGTACCCTTAGTTGAGGGTTTACTCGTGGATGCCTACTCATGGGCTAGGGATGAGGCTGAGGTTGAGAGGCTGAGTAGGCTAATCAATGCACCCATTGAGGAGGTCGCTTGGGTGGTTTACCCAAGGCCAAGGCCTGTTGAGGGTGGGTGGGATTACTTCGTAGCCAACGCCACAGGCCACCTAGCCGTAATACCCAGCGAGGCCGCTGAGTATGCGGTTCAATTGAGGAGGAGGGGTATTGAGGTGCTGGTGGTTTAACCATGGATACGTGTAGGATAACCCTAACGCTAATGGTGGTGGTGGGCATAGCCCTAGTGGCATCCGCTGCATCCATACCCCTACTACCCCTCGCAGTACTACTACCACTACTACTCCTAACCAAACCTAGGCATTGCCAATACGTAACCCTAGGCCTAGCCTCACTACTACCCCTAACCCTCCTGGTGGCGCAGGGCACGTTGCCGATGATTCTGGCTGTACTCGAGGAGTTGATATACGCATCACTACTCCTAGCTAGGTTGAGCAGGCTTGGTAAACTGGTTATGGCGCTTAACCTACCCGCATCAGTGGCGTTATTTGTAGTATATTACCTGGCTGATACATGGAGGCCCATGGTGGATTACGTGGTTTACCTAATACCGCTAACCAGCAGCCAGATAGTTGGAATAGCATTAATAGACTCGATGATGCTCACCATCATAAGCATACTCATTATTGATTACCTGGTTTTAAGAATCATTGAATACAGGCGGATACGAAGCTTAACTTTAAGGTAAGGGCTAGCTTAGCCATAGTAGCCGACCCACGTTGACGTGGCCAGCACGTGGCCCTTAATTAAATTAACCAATTGGGCGTAAGTGTACTTACCGCCAGTTACACCTAGCCTTGAGTCCAAGGCGTAAACGATTACAACGTACATGTGCCTGCTAGGTGGGCAGGGCCCATTAAAGCCAACGTTACCGAAGTCGTTAATGAGCTGGTAGCCGAAGCTGGTGTTCGAGAGATGTGCTGTTTCGGTTTTCATGATTGTTTGTGGTGTTTATTTTTCGTTGGTGGTTAATCCCCGGTTAGATTTATAAACCTACCCCAACACCCTTAGTAGTTACCCTGGGGTCCCGAGACCCGCAGAGGCTGGGAACCGCGGGCGACCGTTGGGGAGCCACTACGGTGAGCGGCCCCAGGGAGACCGTTGAGAGGTAGATGGCGGGGAGCCCATGAAGGGCTAGGAACCGCCACCTACTGAGAAACGGTAAGTTGGGTGGTATGTAGTTGACAGGCGGTGTGTCGATGAGCGCCCAGTGTATGAACATGTTAGCGTCAATATCAATCATAACCACCATTAGTGCCTTAGTGCCGGTGGGTATGTTACTTATGATCACTGGGAATGATGCCGTGAAGTTAACTCCATTACAGGCGTATGAGCTAGGTATGTTAGACCCATTACTGAATATGGGCACCGTTATCCTAAATCCACCCAACCCCATGTTAGGCTCGTAAATGCCTATTGATGAACCAGTCCCAATCCCCTTAATGTACAGAGTTAAAATGATGACTATTGAAACCACCACGGCTAGGATCAATACTTGGGTTAACTTCACCCTCATACCAGCTAAATACCACTGGGTCGTTTTAAATAACTACCGCGTTAGAACGATTTATTAATCCCCCCACCGATTAATGAGACGTGAAGGAGGCTGAGTTGCAGCGTAACTTAGGTGGAGGCGTGGTGATGTGCACAGCCTGCGCCAGGAGGTGTAGGTTAAGTGATGGGCAGGTGGGTTTCTGCGGCGTTAGGGCTAACTTCGGTGGTAGGCTTTTTCTAGTGGTTTACGGTAAATTGTCGGCAATTGCCGTTGACCCAATTGAGAAGAAGCCGCTCTTCCACTTTAACCCAGGTTCAAGCGTACTCTCCATGTCTACCTACGGCTGCTCCTGGGCCTGCCAATTCTGCCAGAACTTCGACATAAGCCAGAGGCGCATGTGGGAGGGCTTTGAGGTAACCCCTGAGCTCATTGTTGAATTGGCCGAGAGCTACGGCGCCCAGGGCTTAACATACACTTACAATGAACCGTCAGTGTTCGCCGAGTTCGCCCACGACGTTGGTTTACTGGCCAGGAGGAGGGGTTTATTCAACACCTTCGTGACCAACGGCTACCTGACCGATGAGGCTGTGGATTACCTGTCCAAGTTCCTCGACGCGGCAACCGTGGACATTAAAGGTAATGCGAACAGGGACTTCCTAAGGAAGTACTCGCTCGTCCCAGACCCTGAGCCAATAT
>JAPWUH010000208.1 GCA_028275645.1 Caldivirga sp. | reverse complement strand
AACGTCAGACCCCAACACATCCTTAATAGCCTTCCTAACGCCCTCCACATCCCTCCTAACGAAGTACTCAAACCTGGGTGTTTCATGAACCCTACGCCTAAAGTAAATGACCAGGGCCGGGAATACTGCGCCAACACCAAGTAGAATCCTCCAGGCTAGGTCTGGGTTTATGTTTAGGTGTAGGAGGGATAACCCTAATACGGCTGCGGTTACAATACCCCAACCCTGCATGGAGAATACCCCAGCCACAAATAAGCCACGGCTCTTGGCTGGCGCATACTCACTCATTAACGTTGCGCTGATTGGGTAGTCTCCACCAACGCCGAGTCCAAGTATGAACCTGGTTACCCAAAGCATTATTGGGTTTATTGATAAGGCCGACACCACGGCCCCAGCCGCCAATAAGGCCGCCTCCACACCGTAAATGTACTTACGGCCGAAGATGTCACCTATCCTACCGAATATGAATGGGCCTATGACTGCGCCGAACAATGCTGCTGAGGCTATTAGGCTTATATCAGCTGACGTTAACGACCAAACCTGCTTAAGGAAGACCAAGGCTACCGATATGGCGAAGAGGTCATAGGCGTCGGAGAAGAAGCCAGCTCCAGATATTAAAAGCAACTTAACGTGAGCCTTAGTTGGTCTCGACCAGTCAAGCGGCTCAAATGGCGTTTTACTCATCATCATTCCACATAACCGGAGCCTTAATAGGATTTTTGCCAGTAAAATACTAACCCTATTTATATGGTAGTTAACTATATATAGAGAGATTAATAGTATTTAGTTGACCATGAGACCTTGGAGATTGCATGATTAGTTGATTAATGAAGGCAGAGATTAAGCCATAGTGTTTAATTATTCAATCACCTAACTTAACGGTATAATGTTTAATAATGTGATGAGTTAAAAGGTTATAGTGGGAGTAAGATTTATAAGTGGCTTAGTAAAACGATTTTAATGGTAGAGTTTAAGTATTTAACCTGGGATGATATAATGGACTTGACCATTAAGGTATCCGAATCAATAGTTAAGGATAACTACAGGCCTGACGTGGTTGTTGGTATAGCCAGGGGTGGGGTTGTGATAGCCAAGATAATTGAGGATATTTTAGGCATAGGTAACATGTCCTCCGTGGAGGTTAAGTTGTATAAGGGCATTGGTAAGCGAGGTGAAGAGGCAACGATAGCCCAGCCAATACCGATCAGCGTAAGGGGCTTAAGGGTACTGCTCGTGGATGACATATCGGACACTGGGGCAACATTATCAACGGCTTATAATTACCTCAAGGGGCAGGGTGCCCTCGACATTAGGACCGCCACCCTGATGATTAAGCCGTGGACTAGGTTTAAGCCAAATTACTATGCTGGTGAAACAACGGCCTGGGTCATATTCCCATGGGAGCTTGGGGAGACCATTAGGGAGCTTGGGGATGGGGCTGAGGCGGCGTTGAGTGGTGTTAGGGATAAGGGTATTGTGGCTAGGATAAGAAGGCTAGTCCTCGACATGGCCGTTAGGCAGACCTCGCCTTAACGCTAAGCCCGCCCCTGACCCCACACAGGGTATAGGTTATTCTCAATACCCATGAGCGCCATAACCCTACCCACCACGGCGTTAACCAAGTCATCAATCGTCCTTGGCTTACCGTAGAATGGTGGGCTGGCGGGCATCACTATTGCCCCAGCCTCAGTGGCAAGCATCATGTTCCTAATGTGAATGAGACTGTAAGGGGCCTCCCTAATCAAGAGCACTAGTCTCCTTCTCTCTTTAAGCGCAACATCAGCGGCCCTGGTGATTAGGTTTGAGGTGTAGCCGTGTGCTATGGCGGAGAGGGTCTTCATCGAGCATGGGGCTATGGCCATCGCCTGAAAGCCGAAGGAACCACTGGCTATTGGCGCATCAAGCTCATCGTCACTATAAGCTTTATGGGCCAGCTTAATTAAGTCATCAATACCCAAGTCCAATTCGTACCTAAGGATCTTCAGAGCTGACCTAGAAACCACGAGGTGAACCTCAACATCACTTAACCTGCTTAAGGACTCCAGTAACCTAACACCGTAGATAACCCCAGAGGCGCCCGTTATGGCAACCACCACCCTCCTCATGGTTAAGGCGGCCTAACATAGCTATTTATTAATTATTTTAGTTAGTCACTAGCTGGCTTCACGCAATCTCAGTAACCGTGCCATCAGCCCTACCTACAATGACCCTACTCACCCTCGAGCCGCTGAATAACCCAACCTCAACGACACCCGGTATGAGCTTAATGTCAACCTCACCTTCAGTTGGGTTTAGGGTAACCCCAGGCCTGTAGTCGATTATGAAGTTCCCGTTATCAGTAACCACGGGCCCCCTCTTACCGGGGGAGTACCTTAAAACCGCCGAGCCACCGTACTTACCCTCAAGCCTAGCCTTAACTATAGGCCAGGCGTATGGTATAACCTCAATGGGTATTGGATGGGTACTTGGTATCTTACCCACTAGCTTCGTCTCATCGACAATCACTATGAATTCC
>JAPWUH010000165.1 GCA_028275645.1 Caldivirga sp. | reverse complement strand
ACTGAGGGATATTGTTAAAAGTGGTAAGCTTAACCTCGACCCATCCAGGAATAACTTCCCGGTTACGCTACATGACCCATGCAACATAGTTAGGCTGGCAGGCATAGTGGAGCCCCAGAGGGAGGTCCTCAGGGCCGTAGCACCGTTGTTTAGGGAGATGGAGCCGCATGGGGTTTACAATTACTGTTGCGGTGGTGGTAGTGGCTTCGCAATAATGACCTCCCTTAACTTCCCTGAGTGGAGGATTAAGGTTGCATCCAGGATGAAGTTTAAGCAGATACTCGAAGCCTTCAAAGACGCCATGGACCCCAAGATACCTAAGTACGTCTGCGCCCCCTGCTCAAACTGCAAGGGTGAGTTAAGGGACCTACTAACCCACTACAGGGCCGCTGAACTATACAACATTCACTACGGGGGCTTGGCTGAATTAGTAGTTAACGCTATGGTGGATTTGAAGGAGCCCTACATAGACTTTACACTTCAGTGAAGAATCAGCAATCGGGTTGATTAACGTTAACCTACT
This sequence comes from Caldivirga sp., assembly GCA_028275645.1. Taxonomy (GTDB): domain Archaea; phylum Thermoproteota; class Thermoprotei; order Thermoproteales; family Thermocladiaceae; genus Caldivirga. The sequence goes on along the minus strand of JAPWUH010000165.1, from coordinate 2,477 downwards.
GCTCATAAACCATAACCTTCCTTACCCACGGCTCAACCCCAAGGGAGTTGAGTAACCTTACCAAGTCCTTACTGCTTAACTTTAGCGATAACTCAGGGGTCTGTGAACCATACCTGTACACGTGAACTATACCACTCCTAGAGTAGACGTTAATGACCCACACCTGGGCGGCTGGTATAACCGTTGCCTGCCGCTCAACCTTAGGCCTACTTAACCTCACCGCAATTAGAATGATTATCGATGCGGCGAAGCCACCTATTAATATGTAGTAGGGCTGATAGGGGTGACGTACCACCACATTTTGGTACATTAATATGGAGTAGGCTATTGAACCGATTACGAGAACCACACTAGCTGCAATGCCGGGTACGAATACATGCCTATACCACCTGTACACGTTGGTTATATCCCTGTAAGCAACGCTGAACTCCGTGAAGGCAACCAGTAGCCTCCTACCGCTGGTATCGTAGGTTTCAATTATCACAATTAGACCCTAAACCCACACTCTTAAAGCATTAATCCAATGAAAAACATACTTACAGTGATAAACAGCGAAGGCGGTAAACCCATTCTTAAGGTTTGCCAACCACCCTTCACCCTTTAAAGGATAGGAGCGCGCCTTAAACCGTCTCTTTGGTGGTGGGTTGTTTTTGTTGTTTTCTTGGTGGTTTTTCTGGGGTTGTTTACCGTGGTGGTTCCTTACCCGTCGCTGGGGGTTTCTTGCAGCTATGGGTCTCGGAACCCAGGGTAACCAGCAAGGACGTTGAAAAATGAGTCAACAAACCCCACAAACACCACAAAAACCAAAACAACCCCAAGTGGGATGGTGGCTACCACTGGTCATTTGCATTATCAGTAACCCAGATGGGTTACCCTATGGTGGGTTAATCGCAATGAACCTAAGGCGATTAACCGTTAACGGATTGACAAAATGATCAAGTCTTGCTCTTTAGGGTGGGGTTGTTTCGCTGTGTGGGTTTCATTGCGTTGGGTTTTGTGAGTCTCAGTTTTGCATGGGTGTTTGGTGCTTGGGTTAGTGCCCCCGAGAGGGGGTTGTTTCCCTCCGTCAGATGAGCCGGTGGATCGATAACCCACCCCTACCACCACCCCAAGAACAAAACCAACAACCCCCAAAGAGAGTAACGGACAAGACCCCCACAATGAAAAACCCCACCCAAAAGGCGGGGAGAGGGTCATACGTTAGGGTTAGTGTTATTAATAGTGAGTTGGTGGGTTGGTGAATGCAAACTGGTTCCGGGGATAAGGCTATTGTGACGCCCGGTGAGGAGCTTGGGATTGAGGAGGAGTACTTACCTGGCGATAATACCTATGTGGATTCCGGCTACGTTAAATCAATGGTTCTTGGGGTTGCTGAGTGGGATAGGGTTAACCACGTGGTTAACGTTAGGCCCCTTAAACTCAGCCTAATTAGGCCAGGGCAGATAGTTTACGGTAAAGTGTACTACTTCCCCAACGACAAGGTTGCCATGGTTAGGATATTTGCTGTTCAGCATCAGGATGGGGTTAAGAGGATTCAACCTGAGACTGGGATCCTCTATGTAGCCTACGCCTCAGAGGAGAGGATAGGTACCATTTACGATGCCGTTGGTTTAGGCGACCTGGTTAGGGCTAGGGTCCTGTCAAGTAAACCACCATACCACATAAGCCTAAGGGGCCCGCTGCTGGGCGTAGTAGAGACCAGGTGCCCCCAGTGTAGGGCTGTTATAGTGCCAAATTCAACCGTTAGTAGGTTAACGTGCCCAGTCTGTGGATTCACCTTCAGGAGGAAGACGGCCCCCTCATGAGCCTCCTGAATAATGCTTAATAAACTACAATTTTAATAGTACCTAATGTGGGTTGCTAAGAATCCCTACATTGGCCCTAGGATTAGGGGTGTTAAGGCTAGGTTAATTTCAATGGATCAATTGAGGAACCTAATCTTCTCAGCAAGTATCGACGACTTCGCATCCTCACTGGCGCAAACCTCATATAGGGCGGTGGCGGAGAAGATAACCAAGGAGACGCCGCCCAACGTAGTATCTGAGTTGATAGAGGGGCTAGTCATAGGTGAGTTGTGGGGTATGGCATCGACGATGCCTGGTGAGGTTAAGGATGTGTTGAGGCTGTACCTGCTTAGGCATGAGGTGGACAACATTAAAACCATCATTAGGTTAATGCTATCCGGCCAATACAGCCGTGAAAGGGCTGAGAAGTCCATAAGGTGGTTTATTGAGGATGCGTTAGGCAGGAGGTTCATCCTAGGTGACTTATTGAACGCGAATAACATTGATGAATTGACTAGCCGCTTAACAGCCCAGCGCCACCAATCCGGTGATTACCTGGTTAAGGCGATGGATATAGTTAGGAATAACCCAGGCTTTGATGAGGTTATTTACGAAACAATGCTTGATAGGTCATGGCTTGAGCCGCTTACGAAGGCCCCCAACCCAATTAAGGAGGTTTCAGAGTTCATGGTC
>JAPWUH010000005.1 GCA_028275645.1 Caldivirga sp. | reverse complement strand
CCTTAATCCCCATTAGAATGGGAGTAGCTGGCTTATAACACCCCACAACGGGCTAATGAACTCAACAATAATGGCTCCAAGGTAAGCCGTACCAACAGCCAAGTATGGCAGTAGTAGGATGCCTAGTAGCGTAACAGCTACAGTGAGGACTCCAACAGCAGTGAAGGCAGACTCAACGTTACCCCACTGTTGATTAAGCCCATTAACAATGTTGAACGGGCCAGCCAGCACCCACTCCAAAGGGCCAGTAACTGGCAGTACCGTGTAACCACTCCACCTGGAACCAGGCTCAAAGACTATGATGCAGGACTCGTTGTAGGCAGTGGCGTTAATGAGCATTTGCCTATAGCCCCTAGGCCAACCAGGCGGGTATGAGCCTGTTAATGGGGCTAGTGGGTAGGGTACCATTGGCCCATTAACAAGCGTTGTCTTGACAATGCTTACCTCATTCACGGCTAGGCTACAGTTAGCCTTAACACCACCAGCCCAAGCCCAGAATAAGGCACTCTCATTCCTAATGTAGAAGACCGTGTCGTTAATCATGTAACCAGTCCCATTAGCCCAATACCTGAGGACCCTCAACGGAGCCCAGGCACCATAAACACCACTTGAATTCTCAATGCCCACTGTGGTGAAGGGTAGGTGTGCGTTGATTACTAGAGTCCCCTTCAGGAGTGGGTTGAGGAGGCTGAAGCCAACCGGCCTTATAGCGTAGGTGTAGTTTAACACTAACCAATCCCAGGCAACCTGGGTAACATACACCCTTTCACATGCCCACACTGGAATGTAACTTGTGCCATTAGTCATGAAGACGCCTTGACTCGTCGCAACCAAGGCTGGGGAAGGCCCAAGGTAGGCTACACCCATTAACCCAATGTCTAGGCATGGTGGGTATAGTGAGCTTATTGCACCCACTGTAATACTGTAGAGTAATCCAGCAACCCAACCCACCAGTGGTGTGGCTACCAGCGCCATTACACCAATCCCCATTAGTACAATGCTACCAGGCTTGTTCGGCCTTGCCAATGCTATTGCAATGAATAGTGGCGCCCATGGGAATAATGCCAGTAACGCCTTATACAGTGCAATCACCATTGCCGTGAGGGTGGCTAAGCCACCAATGAAGCCTATGACACTGTTAATAATGCCTGATAATGAGTAGTATGTGCCAAACTCCTCAGTTGGCAGGAGTATTAATGCCACAATCATCTTAACTGCACTTAGTACTGCGGCTGTGATATCATACTGAGCCAGTACTTGGCCTCCTGGTGGTGGCTTGGTTAGGCTTGGTAGGTTGCTTAATAGTGGTGTTAAGAGAGCCATCATTACTATGAATGCTGTAAAAGCCCCAACCGCACTGTATAACTCACGGGTAATGTTCATGCCCCTAAGCCTACCCTTCACGATTACAATGTAGGCAATGTATATTGAGAAGAAGACTACACCAGCCCCAACAGAACCCCAGAGTATGTTAGCGTAGTTCATGGTTCATCACAGGTGCCTAACTTCGAATAATGCTCTCGCACCGGCATCAATCAGATCAGCGAGCCATGCTGTAACAGCAAACCCAATGCCCATTACAATGTCAATGATAATGTCACCCACCAGCAGGTTGAATGTGCCAGTGCTCACCAGGGTGGCTGTATTCTTTATCAGCCACGGTAGTGAGGCGACACCACAGGCAACATCCACAAGAATCCTTAGGGCATTCTGAAGCCAACTTGGGGCACCGCTAATAATCGCATTAATCCCAGACTGAATAACTGGGTTACCACTACAATGCTGTTCAATCGTAGCCTCCCACATTGTTAAAACATTCCCGTAGTTGAAGACCAACACATGCTGGTACCCAGCCACCATTGGTAGTAGGATGCTGAAGACTAGGATGAAGCTTGAGAGCCAAGCCCCAATCCTCCTAGTTCTTGAAGGCAGTAGTAGTGCTATTGATAGGCTTCCAACACCGTAATTGTACATGTAGCCCATTACTTGGCCCAATGCGGCTAGGGCTATGGTATTCATCATTGTGGCGATTAATGCCCTATTATACGGTGCCATTACTGCATTGAAGAAGTCGGCTAAACTACCGAGCAGTGCGCCAATTGGCTTAAGCACTTGAGTGGCTCCTAAAATGGCTCCAGCAATGCTGAATGCGAAGGTGAGTACCTGCCCAGCAATGTACTGCCCCATCACGGCATTAAAATCCCCATACATTACACTATAAATATCAGGTAATGGTATGCTGGGCACACTAACGCCTAGGGCACTTGCAATAGATGCCCCAATACTCGGCCCAACACTCATGTAGTAGGCTACAACAGCCGTTAAAACTGCACCAAGTACTACACCATAAAACTCATCCAAGGCCTCTCTCCTTTGCCCTGGGGTTGGTGCAGTGTAGTACTTGATGAAGCCCCATGCCAACTCGGCAAGGGCTATCGCAATCCCAATACCGTATGAGAGGTTGAGTAGGCTTGAAACACCCATGATACTACTCATCAATTGTTTTTAATTAGACGTTGGCATCACGCTCACTATGAATGACTTGTTAATGTAGGCAATACTACCATTACTAGCCTTAACCTTAATCCAATACCGCCTTGATTCCACCAGTACCCCACTTAGGCTCCTACCATCAGCGAGGCTAATGGTGATTGTTCTACCAACGTATTCCTCACTGAAGTCAGAGTGCCTTGTTACCCTTGCCGTTACCCTCTTCACAATGTGAATAGGCTTAGCGGGTTAATTAGCCTTGGCCATGCTCAAAGCCCCAACAACCCTAGGCTTTAGCCTCACTAGGTGCTCGTACACCCAAGTCTCCTAAACCCCCTCAAGCATATTAGTAAAACCGGCGTGTTTAAGCCTTCTAAGCCGAAGGCAACTGCCAATATCAAGGGCCCCCTAAACCCCCAAGGCCAATCTTAATAGGTGGAAAACAGACATTGTAAAAGTGGGGAGCCTAGGCTTATAAAGAGGCCGTCAAAAGGGAATGTAAATAACCAAAACCAACACAAGTATTCGAAATTAAATGTAATATAGGAATAGTTTGGCAATGGCTTGCCTCAGATCCTCATTACCCAAGTCACAACCCTTCTCACATGCCTCGTAAACATCTAGGAACAGCCTTGTGAGTGGTTTGACAGAAGATACCACAGCCCCATAGAGTGCATGCGCCTTGGTTAGCTTTTCATCACCATTAATCAATGCATAAAGCATGAGGGCCAATTGAGCCATTGGATCGTCAGGAGCAATTAGCTGGATTAAGGACTTACCATTAAGCCCGCTCGCTAACTTCTTAAACTCATCAACTAACGCCTTAACATCGAAACCAAGCTCCCTAAGCAAATCTAAGGTCCCTCCCTCTAAGATGTTATGATAAGCATGAATTAACGATTCTCTTAACTGTTCAATAGCATCATTATTTCCCATGACTGTAGAGACTGCGTCCATACAGGCTGTTAAATCATTAATTGACTCGCATTCCTTATACCCATTCTCAGGCTTTATCGCATCAAAGGCGACCTTTAATGCAGGCCGTAACACACCATACATGTGACTCTCAAAGGTTTCGATTAACTCTTTAGGATTAATAATAAGCATTCTCTTAAGCTCACTACTCAACTTACCCTTCAGGCTGAGTAGTGCATTGAGTGTTAGCCTAGTTAAGACAGAGACCTCTTCATTTGCATTCAGTATTTCCCAATGCTCCTCAAGTAATTCACCGATCTTCTCAGCATTGTTAGTTTTATTCGTTAGGGCTAGGGTTACGAGGTATTTACCAAGTGCAGTTGATGCAAGACTAAGGTATGAAGCTGTGGGCTTGATTTCCCTAAAGGTTTCCTCGTATAACTGCTGGAAACCACCAACTAGCTCATCACTAATCAACGAACTCTTGACTGTCTCAACACGTAATGCCCAGTTATGATTAGCCAGGTAGTTTTCATAGTCACCGATTTCTCTATACCCCTCAGCCGCTTTCCTAAATAGTTCCACTGCCTCATTAAGCTCATAGTTATAAAACCTATAAATCGCCAATGCATGCTTAAGAAGTGATGCGGCATCAAGGATTGCCTCCTTAATAGTCTTCTCGTCAGCCTCTATGAACTTGGACTCCACATACTTCTTGAACTCCTCATCATTAAGTAACTCACTAATATTCCTCAGTAAGCTATTAAGCTCCCCAAGAACATCCACAGCCTTCTTAACTGCATCGATGCGTAGCTTCCTCTTCATAAGTTCCATTATCTCCTCATGCTCTAATGCTGGGGTTAACACATATGCCCAGGCTATAGTACTTAGATGGGGATTAATACTGCCTAACTTATTCAGCAAATCAGCAACCCTATTAACCATGTTTGCCTTCTCGTCATCACTAAAATATCTAGAGTACGTACTGAGCAAGCTAGCGTAGGCGGTTATTGCATAGACAAGGGACCAGGTATGTTTTTCAATCTCATCACCATACCTGCCCAACATGTTATTCACCTCATCGAATACGTACTCAACTGTATCATGGTCAAGGTTACCTATATACAGTGCGTAGGCTAATAGTTCGAGGTATCTATGAGGCGCCTTGGCATGCAACGGCTTTAAAGTACGTAATATTGGCTCAACATTGCTTACTAGTCTAACATTTCGTATTGCGAATAATGCTATATATAATGCTGAATCTGCATCACTAGGTTTGATGACTTCGCTTAACATAGCGGCAATTGAGTCTAAACCAAGCACATAAAACGCCTCAATGAAATAAATACCTTTTCTTTTCTTGGCATTATCAAAAACCTTATTTACTTCGTTAATAATCTCCTTGTATCTATCAACAAATGCAATAGTATTGGATAATCCAAGAACATGAACTAGGACTAGTATTAATGGTGGAATTCTGTTACCAATGAGTAGGTAATTATCAATATCACACCACCTTAAATCATCACCAAGGGACTTAACAACACCCTCAGGTACTAGAGGATACCCAGCCAAGGCTAGCCCAATGATTAATGCGGCTCTCCTCCAGCAATTCGTGAACGGTTTAAGGGCGTTTTTGAGCCTCTCGCCGACGAAAATCAATAAGTTAACCTCAATCTCTTCAGGCTTTACCTCAATTACTGTTAAGAGTTTCTTAGACTCCTCTAGGGTTTTCTTAAGCTCACTCTCGCCTTGCACTACATTTATAGTCTCCTTCAAGATTTTTTCAAATATAGCCTTGCCAAGCTCTAGGTCTTTCCTATTCTCTTTCAGAATCTCTTCATAACTCCAATCCAATGTCTCAATAAGCCTTTTTAATCCATGATCCATGTAGTGTTTCCTCGCTTCCTTTCCCCGTAATCCGGCTAATTCCTCAAGTACCTCCTTGACTAAGTCCTCATGCCATGTAGAGAGCCACTTGGCAATCGGCTCTAAATCAACCTCCCTTAAGTCTTCCAACTTCAACTTGGCTAGGCTATCCCTATCAATGAGTCTCCAAACACCGCCCTCATTCACGGCCTTTGTTATGTATGTGATTCCCTCTGGTATTGGCCCGAAGGCTGCGTGGAGGATTAATGGCATGGAAACCCTCCTAGCCAAGTCCTCGTTACCCCTGAGCACAGTGCTCCATATGTAGTGTGCGAAGAATAACTTAGGCTCACCAACGCTCTCCCTCAAAGCCTCATTAACATCCTTAACTTGGCACTTATTTTCACGAAGCCAAACACCAACATACTTAGCAATTAAAGTGTAGGAATCAAAATCCATAATCCTCTCGACTAAATGCTCGCTTACATCACCGCACCCAGAGTACCTCTTAACAATCTCACTGAGGAAACCCTCATCCCTAAGGTCTACGTTGATTACGTAATTTCTAACCTCATCTAAGACACTTTTCAACGTCGCATCCTTCGAGACTTCATCATAAAGCTCCTTTGGGAGGACTATGACTACCCGCGCATTCCTCATCCTCAGGAGCATCGTCAACGTTTTCTTGACGCCCTCAACGTCATACCTCGCCTCCCCCATGGATTCGGGCTCTATGTAAGCTTCAATTGATGATGGATCGTAAATTACTACGAACCTTCCACCAGTGGCCTCAATTAGGTTGTTTAGCTTTGCTGCATCCCCAGGGTTTAACGAGTCAACACGTATCACGGCATCCACCGGCTTATCAAGGACACCGAGGAGTGAACGCCAAGTCACGTACGTGGCCAGTGTTGACTTGCCGATCCCCCTAGGCCCAGTAAGCACAACCCTACCACCCCTAGTTAACCTGCTTAGAACGTCCTCAGCAACCTCACGGAACTTACCAGTATCAACAAGGTCAATCTCTGGCTCATTTTTAGCGGTGCCCAGCTGAGTCTTAATTTTCGGGACCCCACCCTTAACTATGAAATTGCCGTAGAGTAAGCCATTCTCGACATCATTAAGGAAGAAGATACCTATACCAATCTTTGAACCCTCAATCTTACTCTCAACCTTACGTAGTTTCTCTTCAATGTTCCTCTTGATATTCTCTAACTCCTCCTCAATACTCTTTAGCGCCTCCTTAATCATTTCCCTAACCTCATCCTCAGTCACGGATTTGCCTGCGGCAGTCTTCACTAAGCGCCTGAAGGTGTCAACGTCCCAACCCCACTTTTTGGCAATCTCCTCAACAACACCCCTAAGTCTCTCATCATCGATATATTGGCTTGCCTCCTTGGCTGTGTTGACTATGTTTCTGAGGCACTCGATGGTTTCATTCTTAGCAATGCCCCACCTCTCCAGCAACCGCCTAAGCGATTTATCAGCCACTTCGGCAATACCAGCACCCACTAAACCCACTAAACTGCCAATGGAGCTGACACCAAAAAGGCCCAGCAAGAAGGTGCCAATAACCTTATCAACCACACCACCAACAACACCCCTCAAATCAAGCAACCCACCCAAGCAAAGACTATTGGGGCTAAGTTTTTGAATAGCCTTCTTAGCCTCCTCTAAATCCACGGTGGAGTCCCGTTGACCAGGCACTCAACCACTAATAGCCCCTGGGTACTTTAAAAGTGTAATGAGTTAATACACTTAATCATAACCTACACCTCCAGCAATCCCAATACGACACACTAGCCGCAAGCAATCAACCTGCCTAGTTGGGTTTCCTCATAAACCCTTGTGTTTGAGTGGTGGGTTGTTGCAGTGCATTCTTACCTTCTCCTAATCGTTATGGCTACTAGTGCTGCGGCTAACACTACGATGATGATTATGAGTGCTATTATCACTGTTTGAATGATGCTTGATGTAGTGAATACGGTTGTCGTTACCGTGACTGGTGATGTAGTGGTTACAGTGAATGTTGTAGTACTCGTCACGGTGGTAGTCACCGGTGAGGTGACTGTTGAAGTAACAATGCTAGTTGTGGTGACCGTGACTGTTGCAGGTGTGGTAGTGGAGGTGGTTAATGGTGACGGCTTCACATTACCCATCAACACCACGTACAACAAAGCCCAATAGGGGCCCTTGGCTCCTCCGCCGGCTCCGGCTCCGCCTAAGCCGAATACGTAGTTGCCGCTACTCGGTGGTGTGAAATAACCACTTAGGCTCAGTGTGAAGCTTGCCGATTGTCCAGTGTTTAGATCTATGGCGATGCCGGTGAGTGTGTTCGTGCTCAGGTCATAAGTCACAGTGATATTAATACGATCACCTGGGTTAGGCTGGAAGGCACCCGTGCCAATACCATCCCAACCAGCATAGCCACTACCAAGGTTTGGTGATGGGTTTGGGGTGATACTTGCATTATTACCGCTTGGGTTACTCACAATATAAACATTCCACTGACCAGTAGCGCCACTTTGCGTATATCCCGCGAACTGCCAGAGTGGGTCCCACTGAACCACTATGTACGGTGTTGAGCTCTGGGGCAGGATAACATCACCCCCAGTAGGCGATGGGTATGCTGGGGCGTATGTAAGCCATCCTTCCCCAACCGTTGAGTTGTATGGTATTGAGTAGTTGTATTGTGGGCTTATGCTCCACTTTGTTGGTTTTAAGAATAGGTATATTACGAAACCGTCAGCAGTGGGTGAAACTGTACCAGTGTACGTGCCGATAAATGTTATCTTAACCACACCACCACTGTAAGTTTCACTCCAGAACATGGCACCTGAGGTCCAGCCAGATGGTGGGGCTGCTGGGGCTAACTCAAGCACTGGTTGGTTGCTGCTTATGCCTGCATGGCTCCAGTATTGGCTTGCGTTGTTTGGCCCGTAGTACACCGGCCATGAGTTAGTTGGTGAACCATCATTATCGCCTTGGTACACATGGGGCATGCCGAAGTACTGCTGACCATTCTCTAAATTCAGAATCACCTGCGTATTGGTTTGACTCGTCTGAGCCTTGGTTACTGCACCCACGATTACCAGCACCACTACTATTAGTATTGCTGAAGCCACAATTATTAGCCTAGTTTTAGTAGACACAACCCAGTAATCGTTATTTGCTTTTAAGTATTCCACTAAACTAGGTAATGATGAGTGAGAGTTTAACTGCATGCAATTAGCCTACCTAATGCTGTTGATTCATGCATTAGGGCCTTACCAACTGGCCTACTGTTAATGATGCCCTTAGCCCTAAGCTTGGCTAGCATCCTCTCGATGGCCTGTAGGGATATTGCTTCACCGTACTTTGAGGTGTAGCCCTTCACTATTTCCTTGGCTAGGCTGTAGCCGCTGCAGATAAGCCTTAGGACCCTAAACTCAACTAGGCTCAAGTCAACGAGCCTAGGCACTATTGGCCAGTTAACTGGTTCACCCTTATCACCAGGCATGATGAAGACCCTGTTAACGCTAACATTAACAAAACCACCAACAGTAGCCAACGTCATTGCCAGGAAGCTCAGTATCGTTGCAATCCACCTGTCGCCTGCAATACTGATGGATACGCTACAGGGTGCGTTAGCCTCAATGATGTTCCTAAGCATTGAAACTGCGTCAATTAGGTTAACCTGGGTGTTAATGGTAATCGGCTTAACCTCAATGTTCAAGTCCTGGTAAACTTGTTTAGCGAATTCAACTAGTGCATTAAGTGCATCACTGCTAACGCCGACTAAGGCAACGAAGTCCCCATCATTAACATCAGTGTTAATTAATGCTAACCTAGCTGGTGTGATGTTAATGCCTGCGCCGATGATTATGCATTTCTTATCCATTGATGGGTAAGCTTCGCCGTGGTAAAATACATAACCCTGCGAACCCACCCACCGCCTAATACTCAACACACTTAACCAAGCCAGCTTTCTCAGCATCATAGTAACGCATGATTGCCTCACTTGGCTTATCCGAGTGAATGAGTTTAATCGACTCGCCACCACGCCAAAACTCGATAACTAACTCATCACCACCCTCGTAGATGCAGTACCTATCAACACCACCAAGAATCCCCCAAGCCAATTTCAAACCAGCCTCAACAGCCTCACCAACAGTGAATGCCTTAACATCCACCCGACTAAACAAGTCACCCACATACAGGAACCAGGGCATTTGATTCCGTACAGCAGCACCTTATTTAACCCTTCACAGCGTTAAAATATTAAAAATAATAAAAGTAAGAAAATGATAATGCAACTATTGACGAAGGTATTGGTATTAAAAAGTCCATTAAAAAATCCGAGATAGTATTAAGAGCATTTATCTTGGTATTAACAATTATACCCACAGCAATATTCACAGCGAACATGAGGGAGAACACTTGAGCCAATAACATTACACTGCCAGGTAAGCGAGAGACCCAAGCTAGATATGCAATTGGTAAATCGAACATTAAACTAAATATTGAATCCATGATAATCAAGGTAATCATCTTGCCCCATGTCTCCTGCATTGCTGGGTTATTTTAACCTTATTTATAAGGCTAACATTTAGAATGAATTTAGAAGAATGAGGTTATTGGTGCTGACCCACCACCCCTCCTACGCCTCCCACGTCTCCTACCTTCACTAGGCTTCTCCTCGGTAATCGGCTTAGCGCCTGGCCTAGCCTCCCTCTCCGCACCCTTAACCCTCCTCTCCATCATCTCCCAGGCCTGATCCCACAACACATCCACATCAACATCAATACCCAGTATCCCCGCAACCACCTCATCAATCCTCTTGAAGATAGGCCTCAACTGCCTAAACATCTCAAGCTTAGGGCCACCAACCTCCTCTTCCTCCTCCCCCTCACCCTCGTCAGGTGGATCATTAGTCACCGGCTTAAGACCCATGAGTTCCCTAGCCTTGGTCTCAAGCTCATCAAAGAGTCTAGCCAGCTCCTCAACCCTACCCCTATCAATAGCCTTAACATTAAGAACCGGCATCCCCTCGGCGATGTTAACTTCAAGGGCTAAAATCCCACCACCAGTCCTCCTACCACTTTGCTCAAGCCACAACCAGTTGAACGTTGAGTTCAGGTAAGCTAACAATGCCTTAACCTCAACCTCATCAAGCTCCACATTATCATTAACCCCCTCAATAACATCCCTATACTCACTTGGGTTGAAAACCCAATTACCAACCCTAACCCTCACCTTGGGTATGAACGTTATTATGGCATGGTAAGTGGCCAACGGCATTTTGGTTAAGAAGAATTGCGGGTGATACCCAGCTTGGTAGATTGCCATTATTGGTGTCGGTACGTAGCCGCCTAAGTCATACCAACCATAGAATCCGCGTGTTTTTGCACGTTTTTTGCAGGCAGTGGTTTTTGAACATATCTCACCCTTGCCTCTCTTTTCCGATGTTTTACATTCTGTCTCACCCCATTTAATATAATTCTGCACGGTTTCTGGTAATTGAGCCTTGGCTTTATGGCACATGAACATATATACTCTCCTACCCTTATCCTTCAAACCTTCCCAATCATCCCTTGTGAACATGAATGTGTTTATAAACTTCGCCGATGTGATGGCCTTAGTGAAGCAGTCTTGAGGTATTCCCCAATTCTTTACCATCCCCTCACTAAGGTAAAAGAACTTACTAGCACCTAATCCATGCATTGTAGATTCAATACTCCAAATCGTATTGCCCTCAGTTGGCATAAACCACTCATCTGCCCTAATCATTAACTTACCTTCGTTAGCCAACTCCTCAAGCCTATTCACGACATCCACACCACCAAAGAATAGCCCAATCCATTTCTTATCCCTGGGTATTTGCCCCTGCTCGATGAAGCGGTACCAAACATCGAGTTTACCACACTCTCTCAACTTATCCTCCCTAAACTCGTAGGTGCCCTCATCAATAGCTTTCATTAGGCAATCGAAAATATCCTCAAGTCTCTTCTCAACGTCCACATCGCTTAGCCTACTATCAATTGGTGGCACCCTAACCAACAGTACCCTATTCTGAGCCCTCTCCGCTTCATTGCTTGATTTCTCTGCTAGTATAATCACCGTGCTTATTAACGCTGTGAATAACCTATACGATACGTCAATCAAGGCCTTGATTTTGTAATTATCGAGGAGGAACCTCCCAAACTCAACACCGTAATCCGTCTGCATCCACATGTTGCTTATAATCATCCCCAACCTACTACCCTCATTGAGAAACCCCGTGGCGTGCATAATCCAGTAAACGTATATTTGCGGTGACGCACCTGGTGCATCCTCCCTAGGCCTTAAATCATACTTTCCTTTCTCTAAGATGCTTGAAATTGACTTAATGACCGCTTGCCTCGCATTTATTGGCAAGTCAGTCCACCTGGTGTATGGTGGATTTCCAACCACTGCATCAAAACTCTTAGGAATCGTAATGCGCCTAGGCTCTATCCCCCTAGCGGTCACAGTAGTATAGGGTGCTAATGCCTGTTGCCCAGGTATTATTGTGAAGTAGTCTTGGCGTATCAGGTTCATGTTTGAGCTTGGGTTCCTGGCATTCCTCATCGCCAGGTTCATGGCCGTTAATTGTAGTGGGAATGGGTTAATGTCTATGCCGTATAATTGGTTTAGAATCGCCTCATGCACCTCCCTACTTGGCCTACCCTCCAGTATAGTCTTACCAGTCTTCAACTCGTACAACCTTGAGTAGGCTTCTATGAGGAATGTGCCTGAACCGCACCCTGGGTCTAGGACCATGTCTGTGGGCTTCCTCACACTCCACCTCACTATCAGCCTGGCCACTGCTGGTGGTGTGTAGAATTGGCCAAGCCTATGCCTCTCCTCGGCAGGGATTAACTGCTCATAGATGTATCCAATTATGTCGCCAATCCTCACTGCGCCAACCTCATCAATTAGGTTTATCAAGTCATCAATAACCCTACAAACCTCAGGATCATCAGGCAACCTCAACTCATCGAAAAACCCAGTGTTGAATATGGGCTCAAAATCCTGGGTAACGCTAACAGCCCTACTGAAGTAATTACTCTTTAAAACCTCCAGGTATTTACCCGTTGAGTAGTTGACGCTCCTGCAGAGTGGTTTTAATGGGTTTAAACCCCTGTAGTGGTTCTCAAGGACCTTGTAGAATATTATCTTGTTCATGAGGACGTAGAGCATCATCCTAGCCAAGTCATCAACCTTCTCGAGATTCTGGCCGACAATATCCACCAACCCATTCCTATAACCGTAATCCCTAGCCAACTTATCTAGTAGGCTCCAGTACTTGGAGTCACGGGCAAGCTCATTCTTCAGGTAGTCGCCAACGCCGTATATGCCCAGTAGTGCCTCTATGAAGCCTAGCCTCAACTGTTCAATGAACCAGTTACCTAGGTTAACCCTAAGCTTGTTGATGGCTGCCGTGCTTATCCATGAGTTTGCGACATTATCAATCATCTCCCCAACATCAGACTCCGTGAGCCTATAGTACCTGAACCTGTACTTATCCAACAGTTCATTGTACCTTCCCGGCTTTATAACATCCTCATACCTCCCATCCCTACACGCATCCATGTCAATGAATGCGCCTGGGTCCTCTATTGGTGAGAACACGAATACCCCGTCAATGTTGGCTGTGGCGAAGAATGGGGTCTTGTCAAGCCCAAGGCTCCCCTTAACTAAGGCCGCATAACACAGTGCCTGTCCAATTACGGCTCTGCTTAGTGGTGTTATCCTTGGGTCAGTCCTATACGTACCCCTCTCAACATACTTCCTCTTAGTCTCAATAATGAGTATTGGGATTCGCCCATCCTTAATCAGCACTGCTATGTCAGCCCTCTTATTGTCAACAGGGTACTCACGCTCAACAGTCAACTCAACACCACCCACCTTAAACCTACCAATGAAGCCCTGGATAATTGTGAATAACCTATCCTGAACAGCAACCTCACGCGTAGACGCCATTACAGTAACCGCCATGGTGAATAATTTAAATATTAATCACTTAACTTAAGATGTGTGAGTGGTAGTGTTAGGAATTGGTTTTGTCCTAGGTGTGGGTCTATTCTCAGGTTCACTAGGACTGAGGCTGGTTTATTCTTCAAGTGCCCTAAGTGCGGTTATGAGGGTTTATTACCAGCCCAGGTAACCATTGAGCATGATGAGGGTTTAGGTAGGCCGATTATAAGGACTGACTTGAGGAGCCCTGAGAGGTGCCCCAGGTGCGGCTCCACTTTAACCTACGCCGCATCACACAACCTATTCTTCAAGTACTGCCCAAACTGCGGGTTCATTACATCAGAGTTTAGGCCACCTAACTACAGGCTACCGGCTGATGATGAGGGTGTTGGCGCCTGGCTTCAGAGTGAGAAGGTTATCGCCGAGAAGAGTGAGAAGACCGTGGGCTATGGCCAGGTTGAGGATTGGAGGGTACTTAGGGGTGACCCAAACGTGGCTAGGGTGGTTATGAGCATTGAGCTTTATAGTGAGTACGCTAATTCACTGAGGCCATTCGACTCAATCTTCGTGGGTAATGTTCTAGGTGTCGTGGAGCGTGTTAAAGTTAGGGATAAGGGTAAGTGCAGGTTCATGAGGAAGGGTAGGTCATGCGTCCACGGATTAATGGCAATTCACATTCAATCCAATAAACGCCTCCACGGTGGCTTCATCAAGCTAGCCGAGCCAGTAATCCTATACGAGTCGGCGCTCAACATACTGGGCAATAAGCCATGCACACTGCACGGCATAATCAACGGCTTACCACCATGCACAACCCACCATGGAGCTATTGTTAACGTTAAGCCTGTTGAGTACCCCCTCGACCCTGAGAAGGTTAATGCAGTTAAGGGGATACTTAACCTGGGTCCGTATGGATTCATGGCCATTGAGGGTCCCCCTGGCACTGGTAAGACTACCGTTATTGCAGCAGCCACCTGTGCCTTAGCTAGGGCCGGTTACCTGGTTTTAATAACGTCACACACCAATGTTGCCATTGATAATGCGCTTGAGAGGGTAATGGACATGTGCCCTGATGTAGAGGGTTTAATGGCTAGGGTTGGGCACCCAGCTAAGGTGAGTAGAAGGGTTAAGAGGGTTATAGTCACGCAGGGGGCTGGTGAATCAAGGCAAGACTTTGTACTCAGGGTTTTTAAGTAGAAGAGGATAATTGGCATGACTATCGCCAAGCTTGCGGTTCTTGATAGGCTTTACTCTCTTGAGGAGGTTGCTAAGGGGGAGTTGGGGAGGTGGCCGCTGTTCGACTACGTCTTCATTGATGAGGCTTCAATGGTGCCCCTCGGCATAGCCCTAATACCACTACACTATGGGTTAAGGAGGGTTATACTTGGGGATACGAGGCAGCTACCACCAATAGCCAGGTCCCCAAACCACACTGAGGGTGTTGAGTCTATTCTTCAACTACTCGTTAACAATGGTAACGTCCCCAGTGTTCGGTTGAGTGTTCAGAGGAGGGGTGTTGAGGGGATTTTCAAGTATGTGAGTGATGCATTCTACCAGGGAACCCTTAGGACGGCTGTCCTAAATCAACGGCTCCCAATTAACCCAATACACGGTTACTCAATAGACGCTATTTTAACTGGTGATTCGCCTGTGGTTTGGGTTGACGTTAACGGTGGTATGGATTGGGTTGAGGTTAAGAGGGCTAGGTTCACCTCATACTCAGCTGTTAATAGGGAGGAGGCATACTTAGCGGTCGCCATCTACAGTAGGCTACTTGAGCATGGGGCTACTAATGAGGATGCGGCCATAATAACCACGTATAGGGCTCAGTCAACAGTGGTATCTAGGGCTATTGAGAGGCTTGGCCTAGATAAGCCACCCGTGGCCTCACTGATACATGGCGTGGCTAGTGTGGGTGGGGATGATGAGGGTTATGTTGAGGATAAGGATGTTGAATCACTACTAGACTTGAGGGTCTCAAGTACCGTTGATAGTTTTCAGGGTCGCGAGAAGAACGTGGTAATATACTCAATGACGGCTAACAGGTACCATAGGGCTTTGGGTAACTACGCCAGGTTTAACGTGGCTATTAGCAGGGCCAAGTTCAAGCTAATCGTATTATCATCAATGGGTGAGGGTGACTTAAGGAAGCTACCGTGGATACATGGATTAACCATGCGTAGCCTCAGAACCACAATCAATGTAAACGATATTGATGTAAAGGTTAGGAAAGCAGTTGATGAGGTTATCAACGAGTTGAGGAAACCTTAGGCTTAACCTTAATGTAGAATTCAGGCTTGCCCTTACCCGTTGTGTTTCTGTAGTGGTTGAACTTACCGCCGCATTTATTACACTTGTACATCGTAACCTCATAAAACCTGAACGTCCAGGTCTTAATTGGGGTTAAGTCCTCCGAGCCACAGTAAGGGCACCTAGGCATTAATGCATAGTACTGTTGCTGTTAATTTAGGTGTTTCGGTTACAATGAGTCTCTAATCCCTTAGTGTCGATAACTCCCTTACCTCACCACTATATTTCGCTAAGGTGTCTTTAACTTCCTTAACCCTCTTGGCGGTCCATATTCTAACCCTGTCCATTAACTCGTGGAATGAGCCCCTTAATTGAGGTTCAACAAGCCTACGAGCCTTATCCACATCCTCCTCTTCCGTAACAACTAGGTATAGTCCATTGATGTTCCACTTATCCAGTGCATGCTTAAGCCTAGCTAAGGCCTCAACCAAACTACCACCACGCTGAACCTCGAAGACCGCTGCAGGGTGCCTCCCACCCCTGAAATCCCTCCCACTACCCCACCAGGCAACATCAAACCTATAACCCTCACTCTCATACTCAGTAACCACATGGTAACCAAGTAATTCACCAACCTCCCTCAACCAACCCTTAACATCCTCATGACTGAAGACCCGCCCACCCGTGGATTGGAGCCTCGCCTTAATCAACTCACATAGTTCACTCCCCACAGGTTTCCCGCTGGCGTTTGCACTGAGCATGCGTAACACAGTCCCAAACCCAACACGCCCACCAGCCTTCTGTAACTTGTTGCGGATATCCTCAAGTGGTGGTAGTAGCCTGGTTAATTCACTGTAAACCTCGCTGTAACTCACCCTACCCTTAACCACAACCTTGACGTCAACGACCCACGGGTACTTAACCACACCCTCCTCAACCTCATCAGGCCAAGTTGGCTTACTTGACTCACGCCAACCACCAGCCACCTCAAGTACGGCTGCGAAGGACTCGCAAAGCTCGCTACAACCCCTCTTAATGACGTAAACCAGTAAATGGTCACCAACGTTAATCAATCCCCTAAGCCTCTCAGCCGATCCCCCAGGTAAACCGAAAACCCCATGCTTAATGGTGTAGTTAAGATTCCCCTCACTCATCATGACTAACCAACAATTAGGCATCAAGACTAGTGTAAACTCTTAAGCAATTTAAGCGTAACCACATTATTAAATACCATAATTAACTAGGATTAACTAGTTGAGGAAAGGTTTATTTGAGTGTGTAGAGGCTATTGTGTGGATTATGAGTGAGGCGTTGCAGTTGCTTAGGTTCATTGAGGAGCACCCTGAGGTTGACGTGGTTGGTTACCTGCGTAAGATACTGAATTGGGTTAGGGAGTGCCCCGTTAAGCATGCCGATAGCCCCGGCCTGTGTGAGTATGGTTTTGAGTGGAGTGATGTTGGTGTTCCTGGTTGGTTGCTTAAGCAGCTTGTTGAGATTGGTGTGCTGCGGGTTACGCTGCAGACTAATAAACACACGATGTATAACCTGACTGTTGAGCCAAGTAAGCTTGAGGAAGTTCTAAACATGTTCTCGGCACCAAGTCCAGCTAAGGTTGAGTTACCGCCTGACTTCATGAGTGTCGTTGAGGGTTATGATGATTTGAAGGCTGTGATTAAGAGGATTGTCGTTAATGAGGAGCCTATCCACGTACTGCTTGTTGGGCCTCCATCAACCGCAAAATCATTAATGCTGATGGAGATTGAGAGGCTGCCTGACTCAGTGTTCATCACAATGGGTACTGCAACTAAGGCTGGTATTAGGGATGTTTTACTGGCCAGGAGGCCTAGGTACTTGATTATTGATGAGATTGATAAGTTGAAGAGCCCGGATGACTTAAGCATACTGCTCACGCTAATGGAGAGTGGGCGCCTAGTCGTGTCAATACATAAGGTGCGTATTGACGTGCCAATGAAGGTCTGGGTCTTCGCTGCCGCCAACCGCATCGATAAGCTACCTAGGGAGCTCCTGGACAGGTTCTGGGTGTTTAACCTGAAGCCGTACACCAAGGAGGAGTACCTGCAGGTTGTGACTAATGTCTTGGTTAAGCGTTATGGTAAGGATCCTGAGCTAGCTAAGTACATTGCTGAGAGGGTTAGTGAGTATAGTTTAAGTCCTAGGGAGGCTATTAGGTACGCTAGACTGTGCAGCGATAAAAGGTGTGTTGATGAGGTCTACGAGTCAGTGGCCAAATACCTATTGAGGAACGCCTAGAGAATTTCACTTATGGCTCCTGTGCATTGTCTGTGGTGGTATTGCCCTTGCCGTTACTGAATGCGTCCTGAAGACGTAGCTCTTAACCACCGCCACGCCGTCCTGTGCGTAGGTTACCTCACTGGAGTACTCCCTTAAACCAACCCTCTCAAGCACATGCCCCTCACTCCTAAGGGCGATCTTCGTGTTTGTTAGTTGTAGTATTAGGTTGTTTAGGTCGTCTGGTGTGTGGGTTGCGAAGACCACTCCAATCCTCCTAACCCTACCAAGCCTAGTCAACTTGTTTATCATAGCCTCAACGACGTCCTTGTTGAAGTCCTCCACTCCACGTTCAGGTTGCGGGAAGTAGTTGTGGGCCTCGTCAATGAGTATGAATGTTGGCCTTGGCTCACCACCACCCCTCAACTCAGCATCCCTAACCTCGAAGACCCTTGATAAAACCCTGTAGACTACTATTGATGCTGCCGTCGGCTGCTCCCTAAACAACCTAAGGTCAAGCACGATCAAGCCTCCGTTAAGCAGTTCACCGTAGTTAGGCTCCTCGAGGAGCACAGACTTACCGCCAACAGTGAACTTAACGTCCATTACGCCCAACCTGCCTAGCATGTGGAGGCCCCTCACTATGTTATCCCTCTGCTGCCAAGCCAACCTAAGGCACTCGGCAGCCAACTCAACACAAGCCTGCTCACGCAAAAGGGCGTCAAGATCCACCACCCCCTGCTCAACAGCCCCCTCACCCCCAGCCCTAGCCTGAACCTTTGCTTGAGGCCGCTCCCCAGGGCACCTACTACCCCTTTGGCTTAACTGCTGTGCGCAGTTGACGCCGTGGTTTATGTAGTTCATTGCGTTCTCAAGAACCCTAGGCAGAATCACCCCAACCCTCTCCGAGAATACTGGGAATATCCTAGGCAACTCAATGTACACGTCGCTAAACCTAAGCGACCACGGAACCAGCCTAAGCCTGAAGGATGAACCACCAACCTTAATGGTTGCCTCAACCCAGTGCAGCACAGCCTCAGACCCACCGCCACCCACTGAGGCATTAAACCCCTCAACCTCTGCATCACCGTACACGTCCCTTATGAAAAGCCTGAGTAGTGAGTAGCCTAACGCCTTAGCCAGGGTTTCAGCATCCTTAACGTCAATCAACTCCGCACCCCCCTCACCTAGGTAATCCTCAAGGTACTCAACCCCAAACTCCCCCTCAATCAACCCCCTGTAACCTTCGAGGTAATCCCTGGTGATGGGCTGTATCACGGTTAAAGAGCCCACTGGCTTGAATAGTGGCTTTGCGTTTGCTGGGTTTGGTAAGGCTAGGTGTGGGTAGTCGCCCTGTAGGTCTAGGGCCAGCACCGTCGAGCCCTTCACGTTGCTCAGCATTGAGAGTGCCATGTTCTTCAAAAGCACTGTCTTACCACTACCAGTGGTCCCAATCACGAGGACGTGCTCGTAAAGTGCATGGGTCGGTAGCTTAACATCAACACCCTCAACAACCCTACCACCAGAGTAGAGTTCACCAATCAACACCCCCTCACCCGGTAGTTGAAGCATCCTCCTTAGGAATGTTGGGCTTGGCTTGA
>JAPWUH010000164.1 GCA_028275645.1 Caldivirga sp. | reverse complement strand
GTGGGCTAGGAACGTGGGTATGACGTCGACTTTGCTTAGCCTCCCTAATTCATTAATCAACCTAAGTAGCCTAACCTCCTGCTCCATGGTTAAGCCGTAACCGCTCTTAACCTCAATGGTAGTGGTTCCGTGGCTCAACGCCCTGTTAAGCCTACCTAGGCCAATGCTGATTAATTCACTGTCGCCGGCCCTAATCGTGTCGTTAATGGTCCTGTATATGCCACCGCCACCCTTAAGTATATCCTCATAGGTTGTGCCCATAACCTTCAACTCGAATTCATCCTCACGGGAGCCGGCGAATAGGAGGTGGGTGTGCGGGTCTATTAACCCGGCCGTGACTAGTAGGCCATCCGCATTTATCACCTGGCTGGCATTGTACCTACTCCTAACCACTTCCCAAGGCCCAAGGTCAGTAATTACGCCATTGTCAATCACTAGCCCAGCGTCCTCAAGAACCAGGGCCTCATCACCTGGCCTCCAGGGCATTGACTTCGCGGTAACCAATTGACCAATTGGTCCTATTACCAACTGCGCCTTCACATCATGTTAATGCGCAGGTGTTTAAAGGTGTTATGGCAATGTATTAATAACCTAAGGGGTACCTAGGTGCATGGTTGTTAAGCTGGGTGGGGAGGTGAAGCTGAGCATTAGCGACGTTGTGAGGGTGGCTAGGCTTAACGAGGAGGTTGCCCTAAGCGAGGAGGCCCTCGGATTAATGAGGGATTCCAGGGCAGTGTTGGAGGGGCTTGTTGCCAAGGGTGTCAGCATATATGGCGTTAACACTGGGCTTGGGGAGCTTTACAATGTGACCGTGGGGCTGATGAAGTTGCCGGTAAATCAATGGAGCTCCTCATGGACCACGCCGCCGGTGTTGGGGATCATGCCCCCGATGACTGGGTTAGGGGCACCATGGCGGTTAGGGCTCACCAACTATCAAGGGGGTTCAGTGGTGTTAGGGAAGTGGTGGTGGATACGCTCATCCAGCTGTTGAACAGGGGGGTGGTGCCCATTGTGCCTAGGTTTGGTTCAGTGGGGGCTAGTGGTGACCTTGCGCCGCTAGCCCACATAGCGCTGGCGATGCTTGGCAGGGGATGGTTAGGTTTAGGGGTGTGGTGGTTGAGGCGCATAAGGCTTTGAGAGAGGCTGGAATACCTGAATTAAGGTTAAGTTACAAGGAGGCCCTGGCACTGATAAACGGTAACAGCTATAGTACAGCAGTGGCCCTACTTGGGTTGTGGGACTCCCTAACCCTGGTTAAGGCGGCAATAGCCTCAATGGCACTGGCCCTTGAGACATCTGGGGCATCCACGGCACCCTTCAACGCCGTTACTGACAGGACTAGGCTGCACCCAGGTGAACGATGGGTTGCTGGTGCTGTGGTTAACATGGTACATGGTTAAGGGTAGTTCCCTGGTCAACATGTCTGGTAGGCTACAGGACCCATACTCCATCAGGTGCATACCCCAGGTTGTTGGTTCAATACTTGACTCAGTTAATTGGGCTATTGAGACTGTTACCGATGAGGCTAACTCCGTGAGTGATAACCCAATTATCCTAGGGGGTGGTGCATCATCAACCTGCTTCTTCCACGGGCAGTACATAGCCCTACCAGTGGACCTAGCCAGGGTGGCCCTATCAGTGTTGGGTAACCTAATTGAGAGGTTAATCATGCAGTTAATGAGGAAGGAGATAAATAATGTAGGCAACTACCTAGCCAATGGGCCGTGGAGGGTTGGGTTAATGCTAACGCAGTACACCGCTGCATCACTTGCGGGTAGGTTGAGGGAACTGGCCTCACCATCAACAGTACACAACATACCCACGAGCGGGCTGCAGGAGGACGTGAACTCAATGAGCGCCAACTCAGCCATCAAGCTTCATGAGGCTAACCAAGCCCTATCAATGCTGGTGGCGCTACTGGCCTATGTATCGCACGCTGTACTTAATGCTAAGGGTGAGTGCGGAGGATGCGGCGAGTTAACCAGGACGGTGTATAGGTTAATTGATGGGGCAGTTGCTGGTAAGCCTACCATCAACGATGCCGTAGGCTCCATCATGGGTAGGTTAAGTGAAGTTGCATCACTGGTTCAATGACAAAATAAATTACTGTTTAATGATTATCCCCCTTGCCTCATTAATCATCGTTTCCACTTTCCTAACACCCACCTTAACGTAATCCACGGTTAACTTACCCTCATGAAAGCCCCAAACGTGAAGGTCGTATGCGGAATTCCACCCATCCAATACCCAATCACCTAATTGAGAGGCCAAGGTTTTGCTGGCCCTGCTCAGCAAGTAAGTATACCACCTACCCTCCCTTAATGCCTCCTGGTACTCAACCGTCTTGAATTTCTCCGCCAGAGCCTTAATAACCTCCTCAGCGGCCTTGTATGCCTTTTCCGATGCCTGAACTGGATCACCCTTATCCAGGTATTCACGGCACTCCGCCATGTACGCCTCAGCAATATTAATCCTCTCCCTAATCGCCCCCTCCGGGTCTTCCCTGCTTAAGGCGGTGAGCAACACATCCACTACGTCAATGCCCCTTTCCATCAACCTCCTGGCCAATTCCACAACATTCTTCATATCGCTTGGCACACTTCATTTAGGTTAGCCTAGAATTTAAGCGCTTGGGTGGGTATCGATGTTGGGTAAAGGTTAAATAGGGCTTTGCCACGTTGGCTATTATGGCTAAGAGGGGTGGACCACGTACAGTGGGTGTTCCGTGGAGGTTTCACTTAACGCCTGGCATATTCGTGAATAGCCTGGTTCCTGTTGCAGATAACAGTGGGGCTAAGTTGGTTAGGGTCATTGGTGTAGTTGGGCACTACTCCAAGAGTGTGCATAGGAGGATACCGGGGGCCAGCGTGGGTGATATGGTCGTTGTCAGTGTTCAGGAGGGTAAGCCTGAGATGAGGAAGCAGATACTTAGGGCAATCGTGATTAGGCAGAGAAGGCCCTTCAGGAGACCGGACGGCACGTGGATTGCATTTGAGGATAACGCAGTGGTCATAGTCAC
>JAPWUH010000163.1 GCA_028275645.1 Caldivirga sp. | reverse complement strand
CAGGCCAGGTAATTGTAACAGTGGTATCCCAGCCGTAACGCTAGGCGAATTAATGAGCAGATTCAGCATCAATGGCGATGAGACTGTCCTCAAGATGGATTGCCAAGGCTGCGAATACGACGTAATACTAAACGACTACGAGCACGTTAAGTTATTCAGCGAGTTGATTTTCGAATACCATACATATATTGCTCGCAAGTCTGTTATCGAGCTTACTAATACTATGAATAAAGACTTTGACTGCCAGTTATATAATGAAGAGTTCTTTATGAAACATTTAAGTAGCTACCCAAGGGATCAGCTAGGCTTATTAAGGTGTGTAAGGAAAGGTTAATAATGAGACCCTCCACATTATTAGGTATTGTATTGAGTCTCAAGGAGAATTTAATTCACACAGTTAGAGGTAACTTAACATTGGATGTTACACTAGTAAATTTACTTGTGGGAACTTATATATTTAAACCATTAATCATAGGCGACAGTTTCGCTATTAAATTGCCTGGTAATATAAGGATCTTCATTAATGATATGGCTACGTTAAGTATAAACATTCCTGATCACTACCTGCTTAAGGAATATATGAGACACCCTGATTATATACCAAGTGAAGGGTGGCTCGTGCTTGATGTTGGTGCTTATGTTGGTATCTACTCATTGTGGGCGTCTAGACTTGTTGGTGATGGTCTTGTGCTAGCTTTTGAACCGAATCCAATAGCCTATAGGTGGCTAATTAGTAATATTAAGCTAAATAATGTAACCAATGTTAAGGCACTACCTTATGCACTAGGTGATGAAATTACAAGACGGAAACTGTATATTGCAGGTAGAAATATTGAGGCATCATCACTAATAATGGATCATGTAGTTAACAATCCAGCTGGCAGATATTCGATAGCCGGTGAATTCATGGTGCCTATAATTACATTGGATTATATAATTGATAAATCCATAGAAGTTATTGATAATTCCATCAGTCATATTGACCTTGTTAAGATCGATGTTGAAGGCTATGAAATGAAAGTATTAAGAGGCGCTAAAAATACATTACAGAAAGGATTGATAGATAAATTCGTGATTGAAGTTCATATAGACCAAGTGAATGCGAAAGAATTAGTTAAATATTTGATGGACAATGGTTACATATTAGATAGAGTAGTAAATGGTGGTATAAAGGATATAATATACATGAAACTTAAGCGTTAATAATGGAAATAGAATATATGTTACATGAATATATTATGGTTTGTTAATAATATTAAACTTATAGTAGGGATAATATCATATAGTAGAGCAAATTCTAGTAACTTAATTTGTTAATATCGATTAAAAATATTACAGGTCACTAATGATACGATAGTGAACTTTAAAAGAGCTGCCAAAGGATACTCAATAATGAAGTTAGCTTTCGCGATGTATGACCTAGGTTTCGGCGGTGGTAACAGAGCTATAATTGAGGTAGCTAATAGGCTTCATGATAGGGGTTATGATGTGAACATAGTTTCACTTTCTAGGAATAAGTTTTGGCCTAATGTCAAAGTTCCTGTTATTAACGTCAAAGTACCAGTTATACCAGCACCCATTCGAATGGCCGTGAAATTATATCGATTATTGAAATATTTTAGCCTAAAGGGTATAGAATCATATGGTGACATTATTGCACTAGCTACAAGACTTGGAATCAGAGTGGACATAATCTCTCCTCTGGCTGAGGCCATTATGGGCTTAGATCCGGATGTGGCTATTGCAACATGGTACTTAACAGCCTTCTCGGTTTGGATGAGCAGTGTAAACACACCCCTCTTTTTTATGCAGGACTTTAAGGAATATGTGGAAGAGACCGAGGGTATTAATGGACTTAAGAGATTTGAAGCAGCACTTAAGCTTCCATTTAGCTTCTTAACTAATTCCACATTTACTAAGGACCTAGTACTTAGTTATAATAAGAATGCAAAAGTGACTATAGTAGGAGTTGGTGTTGACCTTAGTATTTTCCACCCAAGGAGAGGTGACAGGCTAGTGGTCTCTCAAGGTAAACCCATTGTTATGGCAATTATAAGAAGATTAAAGTACAAGGGTAGTGATATTGCCTTAAGGGCACTTAACTTAATTAATAAAGAGCAGCCTATTCATGCAGTGCTTGTAGGGGAGGGTTCCGCGCTTGATAAATATCTGAAGGAGGTTAAACCAGAATTCACATATACCAAGTTCACTTATGTTGATGATGAGACTTTAGCAAAACTTTACTCAAGTTCTGATGTCTTCATTTTCACATCGTATAGAGAGGGCTTTGGTCTCCCACCGCTAGAAGCCATGGCAAGTGGTACGGCTGTCGTTACAACCGACTGTGGAGGTAACAGGGATTACGCTATTGACGGTTACAATTCTTTTGTTGTGCCTCCAGGAGACCCAGTAGCTGTTACAAAAGCTGTCCTACATATATTAAGAGATTCTAAGCTTAGGGAGAGACTCATAGAGGGTGGCCTTGAGACTGCAAAGAAGTGGACATGGGATAAAGTCGTGGACAAGTTTGAGAAGGTTCTTAAAAGTGAGAGCTGATGGACTACATTATTTTAGCTATAGCTTTAAATTCATGCAAGGTCTAAAGTTTATAGGAAAGAACAATAAACATGTTCAATAAGCCCTTAATTACCTTAATGATTATCTTAGATGATTATAAGGTTATCGTGTGAAGAATCTTTAAAATAAATCTACATCATTAAGCTGCCTAATGCCTTTCAATAATGGTGCTGCATGTCAGCTATTATTACCTTATGTGCCTTAGGGTAAGAAGGTAAGATTAGTCAGCATAGGCCTAAAGGCTGCTTACCAAGAAACGTAGGTTTAGCATGTTTTCATGTAGTACTCTGAGTTGTAATGTGATCTGGGGTTCACCATTAGGTGATGTTGAGGTAACAGGAGAGGGAGCGGTTAAGGTGTTAAGTTATGGTCAATTCCTTTAAACCTAAGGCACTGGGTGCCGGAGTACTCAGTGTCCCTGGTTCCCTGAGGCCCAGGTTCCAAGGTGCACTGAGACCCG
>JAPWUH010000162.1 GCA_028275645.1 Caldivirga sp. | reverse complement strand
TGGTGATGTAGCCACGCAGGCCATGAAGGAATGATGATCGACCTAAAGACTGACCACGTAATCAACCTTAACTCAAATTCATGAATGACCCTTTAGGGTAAGGATGCCTTAAATCCGTGGGTTTTATAAAAGATGGCGCTGCGTGTCCAATAATTGGACACGCAATTTAAAAACCTTTCTACACATCCGTTCAATGCCGGTGCTACGTGGTTTAATTAACCCAACCTCAGACGTTAAGTGCCTTACCTAAACTTAAACTATCATTGGTGTACTGGGCATGCGCCAACATGCCGCAATGAAACCAGCAATAGCCTTAATCCATGTTAATGCTTTACCGCAACCAGCGGTTAGCATGTAGCTGGATTATTATTTTTTATCTATATAGATTGGCTAGCGTTTAAGAGTTAACCTTAACACCATTGGCCGTGAATATGTACCTCCCTGAACCAACCTCAATGATTATGCTGTTTCCAGCATCTCTAATTGACAGTACTCCAGCTCCTGTTGCCAGTACCTTGCCCTGGCTCCAAATTACCCTATCACCTTCCCTAATTGTCATGGATTCGCTGATTTTGGGTATGTGAACCTCGGCCGTTGCGTTGACCGGTATGGTTACCACCATGGTTAATTCACCATCACCTCTACTCCACTCAACGGAGACCAAACCCCTGACTGTGTATAGTGAGGCTGAGCAGTGCCTTAGGCCGCTTGGCATAGTTGGCCTTATCATTATCCTGCTGAACCCTGGTTCAAGGGGTATTATACCCCCTAGGTTCCTGTAGAACCATGCATCCACGCTACCCAGCATGTGGTGGTTGAGGGAGTTCATGCCACCCCCAGTTATCAACTCCCACCTCTCCCACAGGGTTGTTGCACCCTCCTTAACCATGAAACCCCAGCCTGGGTACGTTTCCTGCGTTATCACCCTGTAGGCTAGGTCCACGTAGCTGTGTTTAACCAGGACCTCGGGCACGTACTTGGCTCCGAATATGCCCACCACCAGGTGCCTATTCCACTCAACCTCAACGTTATTAACGAGGGCCTTAACAATGTCGTTAACCCTGTCACCGGGCACCATGTCTAGGTATAGGGGTAGCGCATTGCATGTCTGGGAACCTCCAAGCAGCTTAACTGAGCCGTCCGGTGCCGTGTACCTTGAGTAGTAGCCGCGCTCGGTTAAGAATGCTCTATTGAATGCCTCCCTAATCTCCTCCGCCTTACCCTTGAAGTAACCCTCATCCTCACCCTTACCCAGCACCCTGGCTATTTGGGCTAGGGTTAGGGCATCCCTGTAGAGTATCCATGTTGAGAGGATTTCAGGTGGACAGTACTCGATGGAGTGTATCCTACCTGGGGGCACCCACTCACCATATTTGCTGAAGTATAATAAGCCATCCTTAGCCTTAGACCATAGGAAGTTCCACCACTTCTTCATTGCATCATAGGTCTCCGCCAGGATGTCGACATCACCGTAGTGCACGTAGAGTAGCCAGGGGATGTAGATTAGGGCGGTTCCCCAGGCTGGGTCGGCTGGGTAAAGGTTCCAGTAGGGTGGCACCACATCCGGTATTGATCCATCATCCTTTTGGGAATCCACCATATCCCTGATGAACTTCTCGTAGTACTTAACCATGTTGAAGTTGTAGGCCGCTGAGTCTGAGGATAGCCAAGCATCCCCAAGCCACCCCATCCTCTCATCCCTCTGGGGACAGTCGGTAACCACGCCGTTCAGTATATTGGCCCTCAGGCTCCACCAGGTTATCCTATGTATGTCGTTAACCATCCTGTCGGAGCACGATAATGAACCCGCAGGTTCAAGGTCCGAGTGAACTATGACAGCCTCCACGTCATCGATGGAAGGCACGCCTGGGTAACCAGTAACCTCAGCGTACCTGAAACCGTGATAAGTGAACCTGGGTTCAAGAATCTCAACACCCCCACCCCTAAGCACGTACGTGCCCGTGGCCTCGGCACTCCTAAGATTCTCAACGTTAATTGATCCGTCTGGGTTCACAACCTCACTATGCCTAACCTTAACCTCCATGCCACTTAACCCCCTAACCCTCAACCTAACCCAGCCTGTTATGTTCTGGCCGAAGTCAAATACGTAAACCCCAGGCCTTGGATTATAGTACTCCCTCGGCTTCAAGGTACCCTTAACCTTGACCCCAGGTACAGTTGCGGTGGACCTAAGCCTAGCCCCAGGTGGCTTAACTAATATGCATGGGGCCCAGTCGGAGTCGTTAAAGCCAGGTTTATCCCAGCCGACTGGTTCAAGCCTTGCATCGTACCTGTACCCATTGTAAATGTCGTCGTATATTATGGGTCCCTTGCTTAGGCACCTCCAGGATTCATCGGTGGTGATGGTTATTATTGACCCATTCTTCAGCTTAATCCTAATTATGGCGCTTGCCTTAGGTTCATCGTAATACTTGAGGTTCGGTATCTGGGTTCTACTTGGCGAAACTGGGCTGTACCTACCCCTACCGAGTATAAGCCCCACGGCGTTTTCACCATTCCTAACCAGGTTTGTTACGTCGTAAACACTGTAGTAGATGGTTTTATCGTACTCGCTCCAGGGTGGGTCAAGGACCCTATCCCCCACCCTCTCCCCGTTAATCCTAAGTTCATAGTAGCCTAGGCCTGTTACATATGCCCTAGCCTCAAGAACCTCGCCATCGATTTTAAAGGTCCTCCTCAGCAACTGGCCTCCACCAATCCACTTCGCCGTCCACTCCTCACTGGGGTTGAGGAGGGCTGTCTCAAACCACTGGATGTCGCTCCAATCCCCCTCAACACCCCTTGAGTCCCATGCCTTGACCCTCCAGTAGTACCTAGTGAAGCTGCTTAGGGGTGGTCCACCGTACTTAACCACCTGATCCCTCGACTCAACCCTACCACTGTCCCAAACATCCCCAATGCCCTTCACCGCGTTTTCTAGGCTACTACTAACGATGATTCTGTATGCAGTTTGAAATTGACCCCTCTCCTCGTGTTCAAGTACCCAGGAGAACCTAGGCCTTTGTTCATCTATGCCAAGCGGGTTCACAGTG
>JAPWUH010000004.1 GCA_028275645.1 Caldivirga sp. | reverse complement strand
GTGCGGGGGGTGGGATTTGAACCCACGCAGGCCTACGCCAACGGATCTTAAGTACACATTAGTATTCATAATGCATAATCAAGGCGGTATTCTTTAAAAACAGCCCCATACACCACCACTGGTGAGCACTATGGTTAACCTGAAACATGGTGGTTTGCATGGACCCTGACCTGATTAGGGTTGAGGCGGTTCCGCAGGATGTTAGGCGGAAGATACTTGAATACGTGGTTAATGTTAAGCACATTGGGCCTAGTGAGCTGGGTTACAATAAGACCTACATGTACAGGGTTAGGCACGGCATGGTGCCGATTAGCGATGAATTGTTTAGGGCACTGCTCAGGTTCATTGATGTTGATGAGTATGCTCGCCTAGTAGGCTCTGCGCCTCAGCTGGTTGAGGCTACGCCTGATGATGCCGTGCGTGTTGTGAAGAGGGCTCTTGTGGATAAGGGCTACAGGAACCTGCTTTTCGAACTGCTTAGGCAGGCCTTTGGGGGCGAGTTCCGTGAATACAAGTCATCCTGGATGGTGACTGAGCGTGATATTGAGGAGTTTGTTAAGGCTAAGAGGCTTAGGGGGCTTAGTGAGAAGACAATTAGGGATGAGGTTCGTTATATTCGCCTTGCCTTAAGTGAGCTTAACTGGGTTCTTGAACCTGATGGCGTTAGGGAGTACTTGGCTGGTTTAGCCGAGGAGGGTGAACACTACATTGCGAGGCATGTAGCAGTCAGCTTAAAGAGCCTCCTCAAGACAATACTCAAGCCAAGAGACCCCGCACTCTTTAGGTTACTTTATGATTCCTTCACCGTGTATAGGCCTAAGGCCAGTAGCCACGTTAAGTTACCCACACTTGAGCAGTTGCGCCAAATCTGGGCCAAGTTACCGAGTGTTGAGAGTAAATTCTACTTCACTGTACTGGCTGAGTGTGGTTTGCGCCCATCGGAGCCATTCCTAGTTAGCATTGATGACCTAGACCTTGAGCATGGTGTAATACGCATTGGTAAGGTTACTGAGACTAAGCGCTCCTTCGTAGCCTTCCTAAGGCCCGAGGTCGTGGATTGGGTTAGGGAGTCTTACCTACCAGCCAGGGAGGCGTTAATCAAGGCTAAGCTTGATATTGTGAAGGCAGACTACCTAGGCGTAAACGCCAACGCAGAGGATTGGGCAAGGAAGCTAATACCCTTCGACAGAGACAGGCTTAGGAAAGAAATCAAGGAAACGGCCAGGCAGGTTCTCGGCAGGGAGTTTGAACTTTATGAGTTGCGTAAGTTCTTCGCCACGTGGATGGTGAGCCAGGGTGTCCCAGAGAGCATTGTCAACACCCTGCAAGGCAGGGCACCACCAAGCGAATTCAGGATACTAGTTGAACACTATTGGTCACCCCGCCACGAGGAGCTTAGGCAATGGTACCTTCGCCATGCGCCTAGGGTGTGCTGTTGATTTTTGCTGTTACGTAATGCTTAATAAGCCCATGATAGGTGATGCATCAATGAGTTGGTTTAACATTGCTAGTACCGTTATAGGTACTGTCGTAGGTGGTTTTGCTGGTTATGCCTTTAGTGTCGTGTCTAAACCAAGGTTTGAGTACATGGGCATAGTCGGAAATTTACTGCAAAACTCACGCCTTCAGTGCGGTGCCAGGTTTAGAATTACTTACCGCTGGATTGGTGAAAAGTTTGTTGCGAGGAACTCCATGGGATGGATTGGCATTTATGATGATGGAGGCAAGCAAGTCCATGGTTCACCAGGTGTCTGGACTTGGGGTAACGCAGTAAGCATCAACATTGTTGGCGAGGAGACTCTGATACTCTTCCTAGTACACCCCTCAGATATAAAGAGCACAAACGACCCCGCATTAATTATACCACCAACCCCACTCCCCGGAGCTGCAATCTGGCAAGGGGACTCTTCCTCAACATGCTTCAACTATAACGGTTACAACGGGCAATCTATATGTAACAATGTGGTGGGTAGCTTACGGCCGAATTATAGGGTTAGGTTCAGAGTAACCTCAGAAAATGCACACGGCACAGAGAAAAACCTAACACTAAGGGAAGTGCTGGATCTATGTATAAAGTCACGTGATAATAAGGGTGAAGTAATGTCGAATAAGTCGTTACGACGCTCGACTAAGATGATGATACAGCAATTACCTCATTGCTTATCTGTTTGCCTACGGAACTAAGAATCTCCCCTAAACCATTAAATCAACCTAACGCACCTGTACTCCATGTCATCGTAGTGATGAGTCTAAGGGGTATTTAAGGTATCATTGTCCCTACTTGTGCGCGCTGACGGTTTACTATCCTTGATGTACCAGGTTCCACTATTAGCAATTAACCTAGTACTCAGAGGTTATTCTAAGGATTTGCAATGCGCTACGAGGGGAAAGAAAACTTTATTTACCTGCAGTAAAGGCATTTATTGTATGCCCAAGCAGTGGATGGTTAGGTATCGAACCTTTGTTTATGAGATTATGCCAACGGGCAGTGATAAGCTTGACAATGCATTAACAAGCATGTTTAAACCCTACGACAACTTCATTAACGGCTTCCTAGCGGGCATGGCCGGTGAACTTAAGGCGAGGGGTTTAGACGTGGATTACAGCCCTGAATCCGAGTCAATAACCCTGAAGGCTGGTAATTTAAGCAGTGATGATGTTATGGATAAGGTTTATGGCTCTATGAAAAACCTACTAAATAGCTACAAGGGCTTCCTAAACCACCTCGGTAAAGAATGTAGTGCCCTTAGCTCCAGTGGCTGGTTCTGTGACTACGGTGACTTCAGCGGTGATGAAGACTTGGTAGCCTATGAGGTGACCCTAGTAACCCCACCAGAGAATGGTAGTGTGTGGGTTGCCTACGTTGTTGGTAAGGTGACTATTTACGATAATTACGATGGCACATACGACATCACGCATAAGATGTGGAACACCCACAGCTTAGTCAAGGACTACAACCCTGACACTGATAAGGCAATGCTGGATTGGTGGATTGAAGAGTTAAAGGGCATTTACGATGAGGATGAGTTATGGAGGAGGGTAATGGTGGTGCAGACTGATAGCGGCTTCGAAATCCGCAAACCCAAGAGGGGGCATAAACAAACACACACCTAAGTTTCGCTAAAGAACCTTTAAAAATATGTTAGGAGTCTGTTAAGTGTTATGATTCAACAGAGCCAAGATTGCAGTCCCTGGGTGGACTTAACTAACACTCATAAGGAAATTCGTGAGGAACTTGAGAAAACAATGTTGGGTTATGTTAAAAATCAGCCAGGTCAATTAAGTGGTGGGTACTTAGTCCCAATAATAGTTGCCCCCTACGGGTCAGGTAAGACGACATTAATGAGGCATCTATTATGCTTTGCATTAAGGAATGGCATACCTGCGGTTAAAGTAAACCTGTCTTCACTGGTGAATTACTTAGAGGCGAAACTAAAGGGAGGAGGCAGCAGCAAGATACCTGAGGATCAATTACCTGGTTACGCATCAATGTTCTGCGGACATGTAATTAACAAAGTTATTAAGTCCAATGATGCTGAGGAGTGGGGGGAGTTTGAACACTGCTGTGTTAACCGTGAGGAAGTGGTTAGAGTCCTAGAGAGGTACATTAAAGAGCACTCAAAATGCGTACTGCTTATTGATGAGATAGAGGAGCAATATGAGGAGCTTAGGAATCTTATCAGCTATACTACAACACCATTTAGGGGATTATTCGATAAGGTTTATGAAGGTAAATCATGGGTATTTCCAATACTTGCCTTCGGTCCCTCATCAATATATGCCGAGACAGTTTCAGCGGCAGGGACCTGGCGCACCAAGACTTACACCATACCACTAGTATACCCATTAGAATTATCTGAGAAATTATCCAAGGTAATTAAAGATGATGTATTAAGGAAGTACTTAGCGAACTTAATCTGGTGGATGGGTAAGGGGCGTATAGGCCAAGTATACAAGCTAATCAATACGTATAACTCAATCAATAACCATGTAATAGCAAGTGTGATAAATTCCAGCAACCCTAAGATTAGCCTCAGTGATTTATTTACCCCATTAAAGGGAGCCGTGATTGCCGAAAACGTACCTTACGTCGATCTTAACGCGCTCGATGAATTACTTAATAACGTTACTGATCCCCTTCACCGTAAGCTACTTAGCTCTTTAATAATCTTAATTGGCCAAGTACCTGAATCACTATTGAAAAGCTTCCTTACTGATGATGAACTTAGCAGGTTAAAGATCCAGAAGCTTAATGAGGATTTCTTCGTAAAGTCAAGGAAAATTATTAAAGTTGATGACCTGCATAGTGCCATTAAAAGGGCGATTAAAGATCTCGATAAAGATATTGATACCTACGCAGATGACATATTAAGGATTATTATCCAAGCATGGAGTAACCATGAGTATGTTGCGCTTAATGAAGAATCGCTTAAGGATTTACTCGAAATCATTAAGGGTATATCCATTGAATTCTATAAACCTGAAATCTACGACGTATTCAATAGTCTAGATCCTAATGCAGTCTACAGCAACTATGTGGCTCAGTCGTTAATGGAGGATACAGAATATCATTACGCATTAAGGCCTTCAGTAATAGAGCGCGTATATCCACCAATCATATTGATGCCAATAATTGGATGCAGTAGAAACATACAAATTAATAATCTCATAGAGTCTCTTTACCAGAAGTTCAGCAAATACAACGAGCAATATATTTTAGATGTAAGTGAGGAATTAATGAATCACATTAAATATGAAATATTAAAGGTGGATTCAAGTAGTGATGCCACTAAGAATTTAATGATCGTATTTGTACCAAGCACTCACGTCGATAATGATAAGCTTAAGACAATAATTTTACAAAACCTATTAACTAGA
The DNA here is from genome assembly GCA_028275645.1 of Caldivirga sp. Classification (GTDB taxonomy): domain Archaea; phylum Thermoproteota; class Thermoprotei; order Thermoproteales; family Thermocladiaceae; genus Caldivirga. The sequence goes on along the minus strand of JAPWUH010000004.1, from coordinate 14,681 downwards.
GAGGGAGTAAAAGGGGTTATATTAATTCCAATACCGCTAAAGGAAGGTATAGATAACATAATTAATAGGTTAAGGGAGAGGTGGAGGCATTTCATAGATGTTGGGATTGTTCATGTACCGTATCTTGGTGATAAGGCAACATTATTCCTCATAAGCATGTTTTATAACATGTTAAATGAATGTTCTAAATTAGATAGAAATGAAAGGAACCTGGTAAGCCAATACGCAAGCACCATCTACAGGATTACCGATGAATACGCCAGAAAAGTGAAAACATTAAACGTAAATGAGTACATTAAGGCCAATGACATAATTAAGGAAGTACTCAGTTACCTAGTTGAGGAAGACCACTCAATTGGTGAGGCAAATGCTAGGTACATTTGGTTAATCGAACCCTCTAAAAACAGTGAAGTATTATGGGACTACTTAAAGGAATTTGCTAGTCAATTAAATGAACTTAACGAGGACTTTGAGAAGATTTTCGGTGAAAACGGCATTTCATATAAGCTATTAGGGAAGAAAGTTGATTCAATACTCTCAAACGCCAGTCTAATTAATAGCCTGATGAGGAACAGTAAGTATTTCGAGAGTCTACATACCGCTTGGACTAATATTAACGATATCATTAATGATCCAAATAATAGGCCATTCAAAGAGGCGCTTAAGGATTTAATATCAATAGCAAGTATGAATATTCAAAGCAATAAGGGCAAAAGCATTGACCTAAGAAACTTAATTAACAAGGTATATAATAAGATCGACACTATTGTAAATATGGATCACGAAGCCCTTAGGTACATGTTAACATGGTATACGCTTCAAGAAATTGAAAATGAAATACCCGAATATATGGAGAGCGTGGTGGAGGAAACGTGCAACATAGTGACTACACTAAATAATGTAACTAATGTACTAGGTAGGATGAGGGGTAAACTTGAGGAACTTAGGAATGAAATCAGTAAATACATTAATGATAGTGAAGCCGTGCAGGTAGGTTTCATAAATAATGTAGATGAATTAATGAAAGGGCTTGAGAAACTTAGAAGTAAGCTTATGGAATTAAATAACGGCATTTTCAACGGTGCATCATGCGAGGAGTTGAGGAAAAACCTTGAAATTGTACCCTACCTTCAGAACACAGGTTACTACGAGAAGCTACTTATCCTTGAGTTCATGATTAATAAATTAATTGGTGGCGTAATTACTAATATCAACGATGTGCTTACAGGAGAGGATACAGAAGAGGGGATGTTTAATGTAGTGATGAATAGTGTAAATGAATTAATGCGTAAATTGAATGAAATTAATGAAAAGATTATTAGTTCTGAACTTAACAATGATCCAGGGGCTATTAATGCAATACGTGAGGACATTATAACCAGTCTCAAGGAATCAGCAGGCTTCAGTGATTTTTTAAGTAGGTTAGAGAACCTGAACAAGGACATTGATTACCTAATAGAGGTTTTAGGTAAACAACGGGAAGTTATGAACAAACTAGGAAGTTTAAGAAATGAGATTGAGAACCTTAAAAGGGCTATAGGGGGATGAGCATGACGAAGACCTGGGAATATGCAAATAGTATAGCCAGCAGTGGTAACAGGATAATTAATCTATTGAATGATGTTGAGAAAAGGTACTCCATCTTGAAAACTATGATAGATACCTTACGTAAATCTAGCATTACGATTAAGCCTGATAAAATCAAGTCCACGGCAATTGACCTTAATAAACTCGATCCAAGCGGCCTAGAGTCATCACTAAGAGCATTGATTGAGGCATTTAAGTCAGATATAACATACGTGTTATCAGTAGTATTAAGTAAGGTACTGGATAGGGACGTGAATATAGAGGGGTGTGGTGCAGTGGACGAGTTCATTGAGAATTTTTTTAATAAGTATTACGGTAATTACAAGCAACTGATAAGCAAGATTAATGATAAGAATGATGACCTAAGCATTTGGATTAGGGAATATGCGGGTGAGTGTCTTAAAAATGACTGCCAGCTCCTAGAGAAAATGCAAATTGGCGACTCATTAAGCAGTCTCAGTAACATTACCCAGCATGTTACTACCCTTAAAAGCACCTTAGGCAGTATGGGAATTAATGGTGATTTGGTAAGCACCTGTATCCTACACATAGTTACTAGGAACTTCTGCAACAACCCACTGAATATAATGGATGAGTTAAGTAATGTAGAGGACAAACTAAAGATAGTTAATGTCCTTAGAATGGTAAGCGACGAGATAGGTAAGGTAGATGGTAAGGGGTTGAAAACATCCTTAATTATGGATTTGCTAAGTGACCTCCAGAACATTAGAAATAGCGTTAAAGATGCGTTGAATAAGGTGAACGGAATAAGTGGGCAAGAGGATTGCCTCCATGGCATTAAAGATATTTATGAAATGCTTCATGAAGATATCGGTGAAAAAATTAACTCTATGGAATCCCATATTGATTCTATAAAACGTTTACTTGATTACATTAACAATAGGTTAAATTCAAACAATAACAATAATAATGTTTATATTGAAAAAATTAATGCATGTATTAATAAAATTAGTGGAGTACTTAGCGGTAGTGTTAAGGATGTCAAAGTTGCTGTAGATACGTGTAGCGGTATTGTACATTATATGGAGAACTTGGATAAAACTATCAATGATAGCATCATAAGGTTCAGGGAATTAAGCGGCGCAGGTGATAAAGAGATTAACGTATTAATTAAGATTTTCGAAAAATTCAGCGGTGAGGTTAACTTCAAGCAGCTTAATGAGAGCGGTGTATTAAGTGATGAGGAATTTAAAATATTCATTAAATTATGCAGGAGGGGTATATTACCCTGCGTGGTGAAGCTATAATGAGTGGTCTGCTAGGCATTAAGTGGCCTAGTGAAGTTGAAAGGCTCTTCAAAGACTGTGGTAAGGATGGGGAGTTCCTGGATAAGTATGTAGTTAATGCTGTTTTATCATACATTGAGGAAAAGGAGCAGGACCTAGCCTTGGGTATGCAGTATGGTGAATGGGTTAGGATTGATAATAATGAACGCGATAAGATGATAAATCAAATATTGGATTACTTGGACAGATTTTCAATAGCCTGTAGAGGCAGAGAGTTAAATGAAAGCATTACTGAGGAGTTGAGAAAAATCCTAAGCGATAGCCACATTATTGAGAAATCTATATGTTACCTATATCTAAGGGGCATATACGACGACTGCATAAGCAGATACCTACTAATTAATGTTGATGATATTAGCAAGTTACCTGACTTGGAGATAAAGGATAAAGATGATCGCAATAAGGCCTGCATGGAGGCTAGTGAACTTATCCCTAAGTGCGTTAAGTTGTTAAGCAGTAGTGCAGAGTTTAAGGTTAGGAGCAGGTTCATAGAGATCACCCGCGACCTCTATAACCTTAAACAGAGGTTCCCAGACACCTCAGTATTTGAGTCACCTCTATTAACGTCAAGGGTTTTCGCCTATGCACATCCACGTGAGTTACCCCTCGGCTTTTGCAGTATTGATAATGTGTGTAGTGATAATGGGGATTGCTCCCTAAAGAGACAACTACATGCATTCTTCACAAAGTACTATAGTTACTTCGCCGGGGATAATAATATAGGTAATGTTGATTCGCTATGGAGCGAGTATTGGGATATCGTATGTAGTTTCCTCAAGAGAGTCTTTAGCGGATTACGTCTCTATAGGTTCCAAATAAGGGGAATTAGGAGAGCTTTTGAGAAGTTGATTCAACGTATTGATAGTAGTGAACCGGATTATTTAGTCATTGAGGCACCAACAGGTAGTGGTAAGACTGAGATAATGGTGCTCACAATACTACTAACGGCGTTGGCGAGGAAAATTATCCTAACAAACTTGAGTGCACAGAGCAGTAAGAACTCACCCGTGGGTTTAATAGTGTATCCAAGGAGAGCCCTGGCTAATGATCAGGTAACTAGGTTAATAAGGTATATTTATTACCTCAATGATGAGCTTAAAAGAAGAGGGATTAAAGAAATACGTTTAACAATAGATTATACAGATGTTAGGCCTAAGAGGGATTATGAGCATGAATTGAATAGGAGTAGAGGGAGAGTTGATGAGGTTTGCAAGGGAAAGAGGGAAGAACTAAAGTTAATGCTTAAGTATGAGGTTCCCGTGTATGTTAAAAAGCATAATGATGAATGCTATGTTGAGTTAAGATCCATCCAATGTCCAGACGGTTCATACCCAATGTTCAAAATTGTAAAGAGTGATGGTAAATTAACGATATATGACGACGCTATTTTATGTGGGATTGCCAATAGAAAGGAGAGTATCGACTTTGTGGCTCTCACCAAAGGTAAAGTTAGTGAAGAATCTGGTGATGTTCACCTAGCATTACTTGAAACATTACGTTTAAACTATTTACTTAGCACAAGTAATGAATGGTTATTTGGTGTTACTAGGAGGATAGAAAATAGGCAGGTATGGGATTCCCCATTAATCATTGTGCTTGATGAGGTGCATACGTACGTAGATGTAGCTGGAGTTAGGTATGCCTATGTCCTAAGAAGGATTCTCAATAGGATATGGTATAATCAGAGCCGGAAAGGGGCTGGTAAATTAGGCACGTTAGTTATTGGGATGAGCGCAACCATACCTAAGATTGCGGATTTTCTAGGTAGGTTATTTTCAGGAAAAATAAGAGAGGATAATGTAAACGATTACGTAATCACCGTTGATAAAGATGAGACAATACCACTCGGTAATGAGTACTTCTTCATAGTGGTACCTACAACTATCTCGGCGGTTAATAACATAGCCGTTTCCATACAGACTATTATGGATATATTCTACAACATGCCATCAATCTACAATACTGATGGCACTTGGAGGAAGAAGGCCATTGTTTTTGTCGACGAATTAAATACATTAAGGAGGATGAGACATGATTTAGCGGATGCAATTAAGCGAGAGGGATCTAGGGAAGAATCTGGAGGGGAATTTGGGCTTCAAGACCTTAGAAATCCACGGAGTGATAAGTTCACGAATGAGTATGGTGATGATGAAAATGACATAGTTAATATTAGGAGTGGTAAAATTAGCCACGTAGTATCAACTAAGGCATGGGAGGATGGGGAATTATGGTGGAGTTACATGCTCGACACCATAGTTAATAGTCCAAGAAATGCCACGACCACGTTATTCAACAATGTTGCAACGTTCTCAAGCCGTGAACGTGATGATATTAGGAATGCCACTCTGGTAACATCAACCAGTTCACTTGAGGTTGGGGTTGATTACTCAGACGTGGTTTTAATATATCAGCATGGTGCTCCGCTCAATATTGCATCACTGATTCAGAGGGCTGGTAGGGGTGGTAGGAGGATGTATGAGAACCCATTAATGAGGGCTGTCGTGGGTATACAGCTATCCCATGAGTTACCTCACCAAGCATGGCTTTTTGAACTATTCACTAGGGTTAAGAGTCTCAGGGATGCACTTAACTACGATATGCTTTACTTACCTATAGATAGTGAGGAGCTTATTAAACAGACAATAGCTGAATTAGCTGTTGAATACTACATCCTTAAGCATCATGACACGCATAAGCATCACAACCTTAGTAGTAATGGTGGATTCAAATATGAGTGCTCAATAATTGAATTATTGAAGTCACCAAGTGATGATTTTATGGATTACGTTTACGGCGTTTTCAAGGAATTGGAATCAATTACTAAAGAGGATATAAGAAGGCATACTGAGGACATAGGCAATGAATTATACTCTCATTGCGAGGAAGGTGGGAAGCCATGAGTGGTAGGTTTGTTCTACAAAGACTAGAAATACTTAGGCGCTACATACCTGAGAACCTCTTTGCTGAGGCTAAACTGCCGCAGATACGTATTTACCGTGAAGGGAAGAGAGACTTCATAGCCGAAGACCCATCCTTAGTCATCTCAGCTGCGGGATATTTACCAGGGAAACCAACTTACAGGGAGAGAACAGGGTTATTTATACCACTTACATCACCTCCATCTTTAAGCAAGGATGTGAAACCTATTATTACTGACATTAATGGCTACTATAGTTTTAGTGGAGAACCAATACATATTGAACTATCTAAGACTGAACAGGCTGGACTTACATTGCCTGATGAATATCAATACGTAGTCAAAGAAATACTTAGAAAGGGGCACGTCGATGCAAGAACCATAGACTCTATACATATTAAGTCATTCGAATGTAGAGAATACGATGAGGAACATAGGAGGCTATTTCATAGGTGGTTATTTTACCCGCATGTAAGGCATAATTTTACTTGTGATGAAATATCGAAGAAGTATAAATTTTATACTTACTTAGATTTAAGTAACTCATTCCCAAGATTCTTTATTTATCAATTTCAAACAAAATTGCCTGTGCTTTCATTAAAGATACCGTGCGGTCCTCTTAGGGAAATTATAAGAGATGAAGGTATAAGACTTTACAAAAACTCAGATGTTTACTTTGGTATATATGCAATTGATGTAAATGCAAATATTAAGGGACCTTTCTGTAAAGAAAGGAATGAGGAAAAACAGGGTCACTGCATTGTTGCCGATACTATTGAGGGGTCTGATTCTAGGTGCAGATGCGTAGAGGCACAAGGACGTAGATATTTTAATAACTTTGTTAAGGTTCTTATAAGAAGTGTTAAGGATGGTTTATGGGATCCAGTTACCATTGGGTATAAGATTAATAATACAAGGGTTCTAGAGATAAACCTTAATGATAGTCGAATAATTCAGGAGCAATTCGAACGCATTATGAGGAGGATAAATGATGATAGATCTAGGAAACTTGAACCGAGTTACTACGAACTTAGCATTAATACGGCATTAGTAAATTCACTAAGGCATATACTTACCAGTGACTTGCCCATTGTTTACTATTTTGAATTGATGGGTAGCGTGAAGACTGCTGATCTCATAAAATTAGCATTCCTACATCACGAGCTTAGAAGTAGTGTTAATATAACTGAGCTGATATATAATGTTGACAATGCAAAACCCATAATCGATATTGTTCGAAACTTCATTAATAATTACAATAATGATAATCTAGCGCTTCTTCTCAGGTATTTCATGAGTAAGCTGAGGAGAAATTATAAGCTCATTACGTTATTCATGGGTGGTGAAGTAAATGATAGTAACCTACTACAGAAGGTAAGTGATAGATTACAAAACATACTGAATAAGTACAAAAAAGTTTGGAATAATGATTGGAAATTTGGTGCAATTTTCGATTTAGTAAAACATACCTTCAGTCACCATCTTATAAGGACAATGAGCACCAGGGGTGGAGTTATGGCTGGTAAATTTTTGGAGCAGTATGAAGAGTTATCGAAGGATCCCATTGAAATCGTGGAGAAGGACTCAGGCGGTATAGGGGTTATGCGTGAAGGCGAATACATACTAGATATCTGGAAAAACGGTGAGACGTTAGTTGAGGACTTATTACTCTCATTAGGTAAGTGCCTCATTGGTACTCCTGAAGACTTAATACACTTTGCCATTGTTAAGAGAGAGAATGAGCTAAGTGGAGTAATGAAAGATGACATTAAGCCAATAAAGGAGTTAACAAGGCTCTTTAAGCAGGTGGCTGATGATTTAGGCATAATAGTGACTCCTGATGAACTTAAGGAAACCGTTAAACAGTGGCTCTCGGTGTTTGAAGAGGCAACTAGAATAGGGAAATTAATCGGCGAGAGTGCTTTCAATATTCTTTGGGAAATACACAGTATTAGATACGATTTTGAGCGGAAGTATAGGAGGTTCCCTGACTTTGATGAACTCATCATCTACACAGTGATGGTCATTAGTAAGTACCCAACATTACGGAAATTAATACGTGTATTGCTCAGGAGGGCACTGAGCCAGCGTAATTTAACTAACGTTTTGCGGAACCTTTATGGGGCTGAAAACTCCGAGGAACGTTTCATAGATGATGTATCTTCGATGCTTGAAACATTAGCTGTAAGCGGTGCCGTGAGGAATACTCAGAAGTACATACTTGACTGCCTAATGCAGAGAAGAAGTCGGAGTAACCAAAGCATTGATAATTGCGAGGGAGTTATATCATCACTTGTATTGCTGCGTAAAGTAATCACCTCAGTACTAACACACTTGGCATTATTATCCTGCAATGGGGCTTGTGGCATGTGCTACGTTAACTCTAGGTCTTGTGGTAGGTTTGGTGCACCATTCATACAGGCCAGGACCCTGGATAGGAGACTGCTTAAGATACTTGCATCCATGATTATTGAGAAGGTAGGTAAGGCACCTGACGGTGAACTAGCCTACAGTAACGGTGCCATTGTTGAGTTCCGGGGGAGGGCATACAGCCTGGGGTGTGGTGGGTGATTGCGTGTAGGGGTCGTGATAACTTAACCGCGGGGCGTAGTATCGAGGATTTAATTAGAGGATTCCTTCATGAATCCTTCAACAGTAGTTTCATGTACATAATATCCCCCTGGGTAACGAACTTCGAGTTCAGTAGACCATTCATACACTACCCTTGGGTCTCCTCAACCAGGGTCCTCGATATTATTGAGGCTATTATTAACAAGGGTGTTGAAGTTAAAGTACTAACCAGGTGCTTCGACGATGCGCTCAGGTTTGATGTACTTGACTTAGCCGGTAAAATTGTTAATAGGGGGAGCGTTGATGATGAGGTTAAAGGTTTCATTAAGTCCCAACTGGAGGATTTGCTTGGTGGCATTGAGGCCATGCTTAGGTTAAGTGAGGTTCTTGGTGACAACCTTCTATTTGACTTGGGGATTGGGGATTTAGGCAGAAGACTTCACACGAAGCTTTACATTAACGATAAGCATGCCTTGGTTGGCTCAGCTAACTTCACTAAAAGCGGCATTATTGACAGTTCTAATTGGGCTAACTGGGAATGCCTTATAGCAATCAAAAGCAGTGAAACAGGTTACGGAGAACTGCTGAACATCACCAAGGGTTACTTAAACGCTGCTAGGGGGTTTAGTGAATGTGAAGGTAGGTTCATGAACATGCTTAGCAGGTTCAGGGGATTGCTGCCTAGGGCAGTGGGTAGTGTAATGGACGTCATCGCGGTGCTTGAGGACTTAATAAATACCCTCTCCTAGTTAAAGGAGCCACTTATCAAGGGTTACCCCTGTGCTGCTTAGTGCCTTGGTTAAGCGCTTAATGTACTTAAGCCTTGCTGTCAAGCCTCCAGCCAGCATCACCTTAGCCTTAATGTCCTTAACATCCTCAATTATGAACTTCGGCAGTATGAGTATTGCATTATCCATGTTAAGCAACCTCCTTAAAGCATAACCCATGGCTATAGCGTACTCCCGCGGTAACGCAATGATAATAACGTCATACGGCTTCCCCACTAGTTCCATAAGTCTCTTCTCTAAGCCTAGTCTCTTAGACCAATTCCTAATGGCATCAATATCAAGCCCCTTAAGTGTCGCATTATATGGTAATATTACCTCACGTTCACTTATTAACCCATACCTAGCACTTATCACGTACACGTCCACCTGCTTACCCAGTCTCCTAAAGGCCTTAGCCAGGTTCCTAATAGCCCTAAAGGAGCCACCATACATCTCACTAGCCGGCTTCATGAACTGCCTAAGCACTTCCCTATACGTATCCTCAAGTTCGATGTCGAAGGAAGGTACCTTAAGTCCACGGCTCCTAAGCAGGTTTAAAACATCATTCCAGTCCACGTTCTTCTCATCAGTGCAATTCGTAATTATGAGGACTCTTGAAGCCTTCTTAAGCAGGGTGGTTAACTCATCACTCGCTACCTCATCACCATTAATTGAGTGGTTCACCTTCACGTTGATGAATCTTATATCCTTTCCTGATTCAAGTAATCTCTTGAAGACGTAGACATTGTGGAACCCCCTCCTCCTATTCCTATCATTACCCCTAAAAATCACCACGTCAATACCCACGGTTCGGCATATGGCACAGCTGCACTTCTTCCACGGCGTATCCCTCAGCAGCGCCTCGTAATAGGGTAGGTAATGTACCTGGCCAACCTTGGTTAGGTAATTTCTCAATGTTGCAATGACTTCCTCAAGGCTTAATGCACCCTTATCGTAAAGCCTTAGAGCATTTAGGACGTCGTGGTTATCGCCAATCACCCTAATGGCAGTATATGCCTTACCGTTGGTGGTTAGGTAGTTACCCACCTCCCTAGTCCACGCCATTCTAAGCATTGCTGAGCTGTCGAAGGATACCTCATTAACGTGGTTCAGTAATTCACTTAGCATGGGGATTATTGATAACCTAGTGACGCCGAGGAAGTGCACCTTCTCCACATCACTCCTCCCCCTAACGTACTCGGTTAGCGCACTAACCAGGGCCTTAATGAAACCAGTGTTCCTCTTAGCGAGGCCTCCTATTGCAAAGTGCCTGTAACCTACATTATACAGCTTATCCATGAACTTCACGTAGTGGTCAACTTCAATACCCTGTACACTGGCCATTAGGGTGAACTTATAGTTGCCACTCCTCCATAGTTTATACATCTCCACCGCATTCCTGAACGTTAATTCCATTCTCTCTTGGGGGTTGCCGAAGAAGGGTATGTGATCCAGTGTAACCCCATAGTCAACACCCAGCCTACTGTAGTAATCCATCACCTCATCAACCCTATAGGGTGGCGCATCCTTATCCCTATACTGCCAGGCTCCACAGTCACCGATCAGTTGCATTTTACCTGGAAGCCTTAGGAAGTTTCTGGCTCCCCCTGCACCGAGTATTTTCTTCATTTTGTCCCGCTTAATTGCCGATATTGAGATTAAGACGCCATCTATGACTTCATCACCCAGTAGATCCCAAATCCTAGCACCATGCATGTACCTACCTTTCAGGTAACCCTCAGAGTGCTTCTCATTAACGAAGTCGTAGTTAGCGTCAACAATGTCATCCCAATCAGGCAGTATCAGCTTCAAACCCTTCATCAGCTCTTCAATTTAGTTTAATATTACACCATTTTTAACAATAATTTTTAACAATGATCACATATGACCCATACTTTAGGCGTTAAAATAGGTAAGTAATACTAGTGAATCCCTAGTGATGTAATTGAGGATTTTGAGTTTACAGTAATATTGATATGAACAGGCCTAATTAACAATTTACTATATTTATCACACTTATCAGGCAAAATTTAAAAGGAACCTACCCAGGCCAGGTCCAGTGTATGAGACCCTTCACGCTTAACTCACTATACGAATTCATGAATACTGTTAAGTCAGGTGCGGCGCCGGTTAACGACCCTAGGTTCAGGGAATTGTTGAGCGTCGCCATTGACCTCGGCTTCATAAGCGGCGACTCCAATTACACGGTTACGGAGAGGGGGTTGGAGTTTCTTAACGCTGTGAGTAATGGTGACTCTGAGGCTTTGCATGAAATATTTGTAAGTAGCCTTGAACCATATAGGAGGGTTTACGAGCTCATGGCTAAGGGTGTTACTAAGCCCAGTGACATAATTAAGTTAACTGGCTATAACGCAGTCATAGTTGACTTGGCATTGAGACTCATAAGCGAGGTGGAGGGAGTTAGTAAGGGTCCTGTGGTTAATGAGGAATTTTACAGCAGGTTTGAGAGCGTTTTACTTGAGAAGTACAGGCTACTGAGTAGGAGAAGATGGAGTAGGTATGTTCCGATACAGCAATTGCTTAACGAGGTTAAGAGCGAGCTATACGTGCCCAGTAGGCTCATGGGTAGGTTTTTTGAGGAGTTCGTTAGAAGATGGAGGAATAAGGTTGTGTTGACCGGAGCCCCAGGCGCCACCAAGGGTTCAGTGGAGGTTTTTGGTAAGAGGTACGTCTACATCATGATTAGCTTGGGTGTTTGAATGTGAGGACACTCCTACCAATACCCAGTGACGAGGATACTAAATTCCTCTACGACCCACATGGCAACGTGACTGAACTCCTGAGGTATGTGGAAACCGTAGCGAAGGGCCCATCAGGGGCCGGTGTCATAATTGGCAATTACGGCTTCGGCAAGACCCACATCATGCTCCACGTGGCTAGCCAGGTTAAGGCTAACTTCAGGGACTCCTTGGTAACTTACGTTAATACACCGGGCTCAAGCTTCATGAACCTGTACAGGGCATTCATCAACCTAATGCTAAGGGACAGTGAACTGTTGAGTAAAGTCGCCACCCACCTTGAGGATCCTTTAAGGGGGGCTTTAACCCTTATATTAAGTGGTGGTGAGGACGGCGGTTACGCTAGGCAGTGGCTTATGGGTGAGCCAACGCCTCAAAACTTTAGGCTTAAGCATGGGCTTGGGTCCAGGGTTAATGATGAATTAGCCCTAAGGTTCATGATGAACCTTGGTGATGCAGTTGTTAAGGCTGGTTACGGCCCAATACTCATACTTATTGATGAATTAGAGGACGTGGTTACCATTGGGCAGGTAAAAAAGCTGCAGTACCTAAGTCTCCTTAGGAATCTGATTGACAACCTACCTGGTAAAACCCTACTACTGGCGGCTTCAACACCCGCCGGTTGGGATGAGGTTGTGAATACGTACCCAGCCTTAGCCAGGAGGCTCTCGTCATTCGTAATTTACCTGAAGCCCTTCACCTACGAGGAGTCGCTGGAGTTTGTTGGTAAGCTTGTTAAGTGGAGGGGGCTTGACATGGATATTAGCGAGAATGTCGTTAAGGTCATACACGACTACACTGAGGGTAACCCTGGGGAGATTGTCAGGGCTATTTCACTCATATACACGTCCCTAGGCGGTAAGGTTAACGTTGATGGCGTTAAGGAAGTGCTTTCAAGACACGTGTAATTATGCCGAGGCTTTACCTGACTTGGTTCATTGAACCTGAGGATCCGCATTACTGGGACTTCTTCAGCATTGACGGCTTGGTGGTGTCCATGAAGTCTATAGTGAATATGAGGCAGCATAGGGGTGTACATATGTTAACTAGGCTGCTTAGTGAGGGGTTTAGGAGGTTTTACGGTTACAATGGGCCATTAATCGTGGACTCAATGACACAGCCGCTACACGCCGTTGGGGGCTTGCAGGTGAGCCACCTAAGCCAGGCTCAGGTGCTTTACACTCAATACGTATTAGGTTCGGATATACTTGTCCATAGGGATTACCCAATACTGCATGTTAAGGATCATGAGGTGAGGGTCAAATTATTCGGTAGGAATTTAGTTAACGCCGAGGCTGCATTGAGGTTTGGGGAGTCCCTGGGTAGGGAGGTTATGCTTGTTGTACAGGGCTGGAACCTAGACACGTACGTTAAATGTGCTCAGTACTACAGGGACCTTGGGGCTAGGTACATTGGTGTAGGCTCCCTAGTACCTCATAAGGGTGACGCAAGCTTCATAATTAACGTGGTGAGGGCTGTTAGGGATGTGCTTGGTGGTAGGGTGCACCTGCACCTATTTGGGGTTGGCAGCTTAAACATGCTGCGTAAGGTGGCTAGCCTAGTGGATAGCGTCGATGTGAGTACACCAGCCATAGCGGCAGGTAAGAAGGAGGTCCTAATACCAAGCGGCAACGGCATTATTAGGGTCAAGGTTAACAGTATGAGTGGGATATCAATGCTTAAGGAGAGACTAGAATCAACAAACGACAGTATTGAGAGCCTCCTAATAGGCAGGATACTTAATGCAGAATCCCTTAAGGAGGAGAATAGGTCAGTGATGCTCTACAACGCCTACGTACTCACCAGGCATAAGGCATTAATCCTAGGCAGCTAAATACTTAGCTAAATACTTAATAGACCCCAAGCACTAACACCGTGAATGCAGGACTTAAAGGCTAAGATTGAGGAGTGCATTAAGGGTATTTGCAGCAACTACAACATACTTGAAATGAACTGCGCGTCAATAAGTGATGTTGGCGCTGGTGTATATGTAATCAGTGACGGTAAAACAGCCCTAACAGGATACTCAAGCAACGTCAAGAATAGGCTACTGGCCATATGCCGCGGAGACTTGAGGATAAGTCAAGTAACTAAGTTACTCATGGCTAACCTAGAGTACGTACTACCCAACCTAGAGGAGGTGAATAGCGTAACAGGCAGGATGGCTAAGCTTAAGGAGGAGATTAAGAAACTAACAAGTAAACTAACGATAATAGCAGTAACCTGCCCAACAGCAAACACAAGGGAGTTACATGCAAGAATCAAGAAATGCATAAGCACCTAACCCAAGGCATAATAAAGACTAACACCAATAATGAACACTAAGATTAGGGCATGTGCTCAAGATAATTAATTTATTAATGAATACTCCGGGACGCATGCAGCAACGGCAAGGGCAATACTGCACAAACAATGCGCAGGAGCCGTAAGTGATTTTTAACTTGGTTTATTTCAATGCCTCGTATATTATGAGCGCTAGTGCTGTGCATATTAATTGGCGTGAGTTGCAGGCTGAGGTCAACTTGATATCGATTATCCTGGCACCAGCCTTAGCTAGCTTGGCTAAGGCATCGTTCAACTTCGGCTCAAGCATCTCTAAGTGGCCCGGGTCTGCACCGTAAGCCACCACAACTCTAACCTGTAAGGCACCCACGACTACCCACCCCCACCCTTCAACCTCCTCCACTCGTCTGTGAGTGCTTTGGCAGCTTCAATTAGCCTTGGTGCCTAATCCTTACCTAGTGAATACACCTTAACATTAATCGTGGGGTTA
>JAPWUH010000161.1 GCA_028275645.1 Caldivirga sp. | reverse complement strand
TAACTAGCACGCTCCTTATATCCAATCGGCCTCACCCTTAACCATGCCTATGAACTTGTCGAAGATCCACCTCGTGTCCACGGGCCCTGGCCTGGCCTCTGGGTGGAATTGGGTTGTTATTATTGGTAAATGTTCGTGGTAAAGCCCCTCAACCGTGCCATCATCAGGCTGAATCGCCCAGACCCTTAGCCCAGTGTCCCTAAGTGATGATGCATCGACGGCGTAGCCGTGATTGTGCGTTGTTATGTAGACCTTACCCCTGATTAAGTCGACCACCGGTTTGTTAATTGCCCTATGCCCGTACTTCATCTTATACAGTCTCGCACCCATGCCTAGGGCCACTAGCTGATGGCCGAGGCATATGCCCAACGTGGGTTTACGATCCCTAGCTATGTCAGCAACCAGGTCCGTTAGGTCGCTTAGGAGCATTGGGTTACCTGGGCCGTTGCTTATCAAAACCCCATCGCACTCATCAAGTGCCCTCTGCCACATTAGGCATGGGTAACGCACAACCTTAACACCTCTACTGGTTAACTCCCTAACTATGCCCAGCTTAACACCGCAGTCGATTATGCCTATGCATGGGTCCTCCCCATCGTAAACTATGGGCTCCCTAGGTGAAACCATTTCGGCGAAGTTCACTGAATCGTACGGTGGGGCATCCTTAAGTAGGCGTAGCCCCCTCTCAGGGTCATCGGCGATGGCACCCATTAAAACGCCGTACTCCCTAAGCTTAATGGTTAATGCCCTCGTGTCAACCCTGAAGATACCGGGGATACCTTGGCTCTTAAGCCACTCATCAAGGCTCATCGTTGACTTGTAGTGGCTTGGCTTAGTTAAGTCGAAGATAACCACCCCATTAACCTGTATTGAGTCACTTTCCCACTGGTCCTGGGAAACCCCATAATTACCTATCAGTGGGCTGGTGAAGACAAGTATCTGGCCCTTGTATGATGGGTCAGTGAGCGATTCAGGGTAACCCACGTTAGCCGTGGTGAAGACAACCTCACCAACAGTCTCAGCGTCTGCACCGAAGGCGTAACCCTTGTAAATACTGCCATCTGCAAGCACCAGGTAACGCCTTCTATAACTCATGCTCGTCCCATCATATCAACAACCCCCGTTACGGGCTTTGCTTATAAATTTTACTACTGCAAAGGGGTCATATGTATTAAGCTTACCCAAACAGGTTAACCCTACCTTCCGGTTGGGTCCATTAACCAACGCCATTGTGCATAACCTTTTTTAAGACTCAGCAAGGACTCACTCCTAATGCTAAGCGACCTCGTTCAGGAGCCGCCCATAGTGGCTACTTCAAAGGACAGGTTATCATCCATAATGCCTAAGATGAGGGGATTAAGGGTTCATACGGTGCCCGTGGTTAACGAGTCCAATAAGCTCATCGGGGTCATAGACTACAGGGACCTATTGCGGAGGAAGGCGCCGCTTGGGTCTAGGGTAACATCCGTCATGCTACCACCCCACTCCCTAAATGTAAACATGGGTATTGACGATGCCGTTAGGAGGTTTTATGAGGTTAGGCTTAGGGAGTATCCGGTCGTTGATGGTAGTGGTAAGCTGGTGGGTATCTTAACTAGGAGTAGGTTGCTGATGGCTATTAAGGATCAGCTGCCGGTTAACGCTAAGGTCAGCGACTACATGACTAAGCCAGTCTTAACAGTAACCCCAAGTGATGATGTAGCTAAGGCCAGGTGGATAATGCTGAAGCATGGGGTTAGTAGACTACCTGTGGTGGATGGTGGTAGGGTTGTGGGTATAGTGACCTTAACTGACTTAATAGAGAAGATATACTACGTCTCAATGCCGAGGAGGGCGAGGAGGGGTGAGGTGTCAGGTGAGGAGGAGTTGCTGGCTGCACCGGTAAGCAGCGTAATGACAACGCAGGTGTATTCAATATCCCCTAACCAACCCTTAACCAGGGCAGTGGACATGATGGTTGAGAGAGGTGTCACAGGCCTAATAGTGCTGGATGGTGAAAGTGCAGTTGGTGTATTATCAGGTAGTGACGTACTTAAGGCATACATAGACTCAAGGAGGATAACACTACCCATTCAAGCCAGGATAGAGATAAATGATGATGCCAAGCCGTTGATAGAGAAGGTGATTAACAACCACCTTGAGAAGATAAATAAACTGGTTAATGTAATAGACTTCAAAGTTGACATAAGAGCTAAGGACTCAGGAAGGAGGTATGAAGTGACGGTTAGGCTCAAGGATGATAGGAAGCTCCACACAGCAACGGCGGAGGATAGGGACCCGGTGAGCGCAATTAGGGAGGCCATGGATAAGGTGCTTCAAGGCATAATTAAGGACGTATCGAAGAGGAGGGATACGAAGAGGAGGGGTAAGGCGCAGGCATAGGGGTACACCCATCACCGCTCACCATGAAGCAATGCTCATGAAATAACTAAAGTATTTATAAATTCACCGAAGGAGGGTTAGTGATGCTGTACTACGACATTGAGCCCACTGGGATACCTGGGTTAGACGAGGTCATTGGCGGTGGGTTGATTAGGGGGAGGACATACCTGGTAACTGGCGAGACTGGTGTTGGGAAGACCCTCTTCTCACTTTCGTTTTTGATAAATGGGTATAGGCTTGGGGAACCCGGCATATACGTGTCCGTTGATGAGACCTATGAGCAGTTCGTCAACGGCGCCTTAAGGTTTGGCTGGGACATAAACGCCTTAACTAGGACAGGCTACTTCAGGGTGCTTGTACCAGAAATGGACATCTTGGATACTATAAGGGAGAAGGACCCAACCGTGGTGGCTAAGATGATGATTGAATCCATAGCGGAGCACGCAGCCTCCATCGGTGCCAAGAGACTGGTCATAGACCCCATAGCGCCGTTGGTAGCCATGGAGAAGGATGTGCAAGTGTTAAGGGAGTACATAAGGGAGTTGGTCATGGGCATTGAGAGGAGGATCCAGGCAACCACAATAATAACAACGGAGGTGCCGGCTGGGTCAAGGGCAATATCTAGGTATGGTGTAGAGGAGTTCCTGGCAACCGGAGTATTCATACTTGGGTTAGCTAGGTCA
>JAPWUH010000160.1 GCA_028275645.1 Caldivirga sp. | reverse complement strand
GTAGACGTTGGGCAAGTCCCTAACCCTACCTACGGCGTACTCCCAATCACCACCACCTGTTATGTGGGCCATGATTATTTTAGCCCTCGGGAACCTTAGGGCGAGGGACCTTATGTCATCGGGCTCGCTCTCGTTTGGTCTTGGGTTTGGGTATAGCCTATGGGCCGTGTGTATTAGCACGGGTACGTCGTTCTCCACGGCTACCTCTATGACTGGGTCTACGACACGCCTACTAACCCTCACAGCCCTGTAGAGCTTAACCCCTATGAACCCCCTCTCCTCGATGAAGTACCTAGCCACCTTAACGGCGTCCTCGTTCAATGGGTTAACGTGGACGAACCCCT
This sequence comes from Caldivirga sp., assembly GCA_028275645.1. Lineage (GTDB taxonomy): Archaea > Thermoproteota > Thermoprotei > Thermoproteales > Thermocladiaceae > Caldivirga. The sequence continues at coordinate 2,727 of JAPWUH010000160.1, read as the reverse complement.
TAACTTCCCTAAACCTCCTAGACAGGTTGTAGACGAATTCATTAACCCTCCAAACCTCCTCAGGGGGTGGCCTGAAGCTAGACATTGAGTATGGGTGGTAGCTGACCCAAAGCTGCTCGATACCCAGCATCCTGGATAGCCTAATCATTTCCTCGTTAATCGACATGTCCGGGTAACAGTGCGTATGAGCATCCACAGCACCGCCTAGATTAACTCCAATACTAGCCATTAACCCTAGCCTAATGCCCAAACCTTTTATCACTTACCTACTAGACTTAACGCTCCGATTAACTAGGTATGGTATCCTTAATGGCTATTCTACATGTTAGTTTAATGCATTGGCGGTGCCTTGGGGTTAGGTTTAAAATAACCGAACGTTAGGAACGATTTATGTCGTCAATTAGGATTGAGGAGGTGAAGGGCGCTGAGGAGGAGAGAAGAAGGATTAGTGCGCATAGCCACATTAAGGGGTTGGGGATAGTTAACGGTAAGGTTGAGAGGATAGCAGACGGCTTCGTGGGTCAGGTGGAGGCTAGGGAGGCTGCTGCGATGGTTGTTAAGATAATTAAGGCAGGTAAGTTCAGCGGCAAGGGTGTACTGATAGTTGGCCCACCTGGCACCGGCAAGACAGCGCTGGCCATTGGGATAGCCAGGGAGCTTGGAGCCGACACCCCATTTGTCCACTTAAACGCCTCGGAGATTTACAGCGTCGAAATTAAGAAGACTGAGTTCCTCATGAGGGCTCTCAGGAAGGCCATTGGGCTTAGGATAAGGGAGTGGAGGAGAGTCTACGAGGGTGTGGTTAAGTCCATCGAGTTCAAGTACGGTAAGCACCCCTACAACCCATACATACAGGTACCCATTGGAGCCACTATAAGGCTTAAGACTACTGACGAGGAGAAAGTGTTGAAGGTGCCCCAGGAGATTGCAGCCCAGTTAATTGAACTCGGTATCGGCACAGGAGACGTTATAATGATTGATGAGGAGACTGGGAGGGTTATAGTTGAGGGCCAAGCCCAGGGTGAGGGGGAGGAGCAGTACGACATATATGTTAAGCGTAGGCTTGAGATACCTAAGGGGCCTATTCACAAGGAGAAGGAGATAACCAGGTTCTTCACCCTACACGACCTGGACATGTACCAGGCTAGGCAGCAGGGTCTTGTGTCAGCGATGCTCTTTGGCATCTTCACAGAGGAGAGGGAGATACCTAGTGAGGTTAGGAATGCGGTGGACAGCTTCGTTAAGGAGACTGTAGATAAGGGTAACGGTGAGTTGATACCGGGGGTCCTCTTCGTCGACGACGCCCACATGTTTGACATAGAGACCTGGGCCTTCTTCGCAAAGGCTATGGAGATGGAGATGAGTCCAATAATGATATTCGCCACAAATAGGGGTATAACTAAGATTAGGGGAACTGACATAGAGGCCCCCCACGGCATACCGCTCGACCTGTTGGATAGGTTAATCATAATAAGGACTAGGCCCTACACGGAGGATGAGATTAGGGAAATAATCTCCATTAGGGCCAGGGAGGAGGGTATTAAGTTAAGCAAGGACGCGCTCGATTACCTAACGAAGATAGGTCTTGAGAATAGCCTCAGGTACGCCATTCAGCTACTAACCCCAGCCCAGATTAGGGCTAAGGAGCAGAATAGAGATAGCGTAACTAAGGATGACGTCGAGTACGTTAAGAGGCTCTTCCTGAGCCTTAAGGAGAGTGTCCAGTATATTAAGCAGCATGAGGAGTTATTCCTCAAGTAAATTATTAAACCTACTTCCCACCCTCACTCATCTTCCTCAATGCCCTCCCAACCATTATTGATGCATATATGTGGAGCTTCCAAGCCTCGGGGTATTCACCATACTCCTTAACCACCTTCCTGGCAAGTTCCCTAAGTTCAAGTGCCTCCTCCAGGGTTAAGTCATCCTTATCCAGTAGCTCCCCAAGCCTCTTCCACTCCTCCTTGGTTAGTGGGTTTGTTGATGTGGCGAGCCTCATAATCCTCCTAGCCTCATTCTTAACCATAGTAGCCCTCTCAGGCTTCAACAAGCCCTCAGCGCTTAAATACTCGACGAAAAACTCCTGGTAGTCATTAAAAGCCTCACTAAGCCTATTAATCCTAGAGTCAATGTAACCCTTCAACTCATTAAACCTCCCCTCAACGTAACCTTTCAGCTCGTTAAACCTCCCATCAACATAACCCCTCAACTCATCAAACCTCTTGTCAACGTATCCTCTCAATTCGTCAAATCTTTTGTCAATTTCCTCGAATCTTTCATCAATTTCCTTGAACCTTTTGTCGATCTCCTTGAACCTTTCATCAATCTGCTTAAATCTTTCATCAATTTCCTTAAATCTCATTTTGATTTCCTTAAACTCACCACCGAGCCAAAACAAACCCCCACCTAGCATGCCGATTATGGAAATGGTAAGTCCTATTAATAAAATCAGTAGCTCATCAACCACGCCCATTTAGAATCAACGTGATTAAAATACTTTTTGTGGGTCCTAAAACTTTTAACTTAGTGTGGTTCCTTTTTGCTTTATGGGCGTAGGTTTTAAATGTAGCTCGTTGGGTGTGTTATTGGTGTAGTGTGACCAGGTGGGTTATTAAGTGCACCCAGTGTGGGTTAGAGAGGGAGCTTGACGTGGGTTTTGACTTATCCAGCCTAAGGTATAGCGTCTACCTCTACTGCCCTAGGTGCAGGGTGAACACTACTCATAGG
>JAPWUH010000159.1 GCA_028275645.1 Caldivirga sp. | reverse complement strand
CCTTAAAAACCCACCAGCCGGTGGTTTGGGCTTCCTTGAGGGGAACGTGAGAATTGAGGTTGATGGTGAGGTTGCCTATCAGGCAACCGGCACTGAAGACTACTTCCTTTCTGGCTGGTACTTCTCCGGTGGCCCTTACACGGCGCCATTCCACGGTTTAATACATAAGAGTGATGAGAATCATGAAGTCGCGGCCTACAGGTTCCATATATTGGATCCAATCCCCTTCAGGGAATCGCTAACCGTCACTACCCCACATGGTGAGTGGAATGAGGTTGAGGCTGACTACAGCAGTGTGGCGTATTGGTACCAATTGGAGCCTCACATAAGCTTCTATAGGCTTAAGGAAGAGGATCTTTACTAGCTAATTATGGGGGAATTTAACTTAAGACCTTAAATGAGTACTAATCACTTCAGCGATGTCAATGACCTTAACCTTACCCTCAACGCCCTTAACTCTGGCTGCATCGTTGAGCATTGCGTTGCAGAATGGGCACAGCGTTACTATTGCCTGGGCTCCCGTTTCCATGAGTTGCCCAAGCCTAATGTGGCTTATCCTCCTCTCCTCAGGAACGTCATACCAGTAGTTGGCTCCACCTGCACCACAGCAGAACGTCTGAGCTCCATGGTACTTGGCTTCCCTTAACTTACCAATCCTGTTGATTAAAGCCCTCTGTGGCTCAACAACGCCATTGTACCTGGCTAGGTAGCAGGGGTCGTGGATCGTGAATACTATGTTGCTCATTGACACCTTGACAACACCCTTCTCCACCAATCCCCTTAGGAACTCCACGTGGTGGTAAACCTCCACACCCTTCATCCAGGGGTCAACCTTGGCGTAGTCGTTCTTGAAGGTGTTGTACCCATGGGGGCATATTGTTATTATCCTCCTTACCCCATACTTCCTGAACAGTTCTATGTTCCTCAAGGCAATCTCCTGGAACCTACCCTCCTCACCAAGTCTCCTAGCCGGGTCCCCACAGCAGGTCTCCTCATCACCCAGGACAGCTACCTCATCCAGTAGCCCAGCCTTCCTCAAGACCTCGATTAGCGCCTTCACAATTTCCCTGGCCCTACTATCGAAGCTACCCATGCAGCCAACCCAGAGTAGGTACTGGAAGCTTGGGTTTTCCTCAACCGTCTTAACCCTAAGCCCCCTCAACCATTCATGCCTACCGTAGTTAGGCATCCCAATTGTGTTCCCGTACTGCGATAGGTTGAGTAGTAGATTTGACTTCTTCTGGTCAAGCCTACCAAGCTCAACCAGCCTCCTCCTTAAGTCAATTATTATGTCCACGTGCCTAACCCCCACTGGGCAATTGTACGTGCATGCGCCGCATGTTGTGCAGGCCCAAAGCTCATCATCACCAACAACGTCAAGTGGGTTTGAGCCAGGGCCCGTGGTGTCCTTGAGCATGGCCAGTTTCCTAACAAGGACCCTAGGTGACAGTGGCCTACCGGCTGCTGTGGCTGGGCACGACTCCTCGCAGGCGCCTATCTCAACGCATGCATCCAGGCTGAGCAACTCATACCTATCAAGCTCGCTTAACCTACTAACCCCCATGCTCACCTGGGATGCGTCAACCCTACCCTCAATAACATCCTTAATGTTGAAGGGTGTCCTAATGTCTGGAAGCGCTTTATCGAAGTCGGCGTACAGGTTAACCTCGGGTCTTACGTAGAAGATTGCCACAAGCATGTAATCCACGGCGGCTACGGTTAACTTCACGTTCAGGTAAAGCAACCCAGGCAGTATGGAAGTGGCCAGGGTGGTCGTGGTCAACGCTATTACGCTCATTAAAACGCCCTGAAGCCTAATCGACCTACCCCTAAACTCACCGCTAACGTTAAGCTTCCCGTGAACCCTAAGGGACCTGGCCAGGACCTGAACCCTCCACGCAAAGGCACCAATGAGACCCACTATTAATGGCGACGCTACCCCGAACATTACGTAGTGGGCTAGTTGACTTCGGTAAACCCAGGGGTATATTAACGTGTAGAGTATTGATAAGGATACTGCGCCTAGGATGGCTAGGTGCATAGCCCCAACAACGCTCTTCCCAATGCTCTTAACCTCATGTACAATAAACGTAATGAACCTATTCACGCTTATTGGCGCACCGCTACCTAAGGTCTCCTTAACTAGCCTAGTGATTATCAACGCTATTAAACCGACGTTGACTGCGTATAGGATGTATGCCAATAACAGCCCTTGGTTAATCACCCTTAAGCACCTCTTCAATTCACCTCTTCAAGATGCCCCTCAGCCTCCTGGTTAAGGCTGGGATGAAGCTGTAGAGGTCCTCCACAACACCGTAGTCGCAGTTCCTGAAGAAGGGGGCATTTGGGTCGTTGTTAATTACCACCACGGTCCTGGATTCCATCATGCCCGCAAGGTGCTGAGGCTGTCCGCTTATGCCAATGGCTATGTATAGCCTTGGCCTAACCTGATGACCACTTAACCCAATCCAGTGATCCTCACTAAGCCACTTAAGGTCGGCGGCTATGGGCCTTGAGCAACCCACCTCAGCCCCCAGGACCTCGGCAAGCTCGAAGGCTAGTTTCAAATCCTCCCGCCTCCTAAACCCCCTACCAACGGCCACTATGAGCTCAGCATCCTCAATCCTAGCTCCACCCTTAGCCTTACCCTCCATTGAAACAACCTTAACCACGTTAACCACCTTAGGCTGGAGTGGCTCAATTAATGTGTTGACAGGGTTCTCACTTGGCTTAAACCTGGCGGGCGGTGCCATTAGGAATACCCTACCGGTCACCTTAACCGTAACCTGCGCCCTATTACCAATACCATTTAACACTACCTCAAGTTCATTGTCAATTGGCTTAACATCTATCACGTCGGTTAGGAGGGGTGCTGATAACCTCTGCGCAGTCATGGGCACAGCCGTCCTGTAGAACCTATTCACAGGCGTGATGATGATGGAGTAGCTCCCCCTATTGACTAGGTCTGTCAGGGTTTCGGAGAATGAATATTCATCGACACCGGCGGTTAATTGGTAAACCCTGGATACGCCATACCTACCCAACTGCGCCGCATCACCCTGCCCAGTGAGTAGGTAATGCACATCCTGCCCCCTAAA
>JAPWUH010000158.1 GCA_028275645.1 Caldivirga sp. | reverse complement strand
TGTGCGCGTTAGCAGAATTACTTAGGCCGATGGACTTCAACATAGGCGTGAACATAGGTAGGGTTGCTGGGGCTGGTTATGAGGAGCACGTGCACTTCCACATAGTGCCCAGGTGGAGTGGGGACACCAGCAACATACCGGTTAACTACAGCCTGGACAAGGTTATAGGCGACATTAAAGGTTTAATGCCTGAGTTGAGCAGGTTAATAGCGAGGTGCATGGGTGATGATAGTCACGGCCCAGAGGTTCATACCAATGAGGGTTAACGTTGGGCCGGTCTCCATGGGGGCTGGCCTAAACCTAGACGAATTCCTGAGGAGGGTTAACAACGCCATAGTCGAGATCAGCAGGGAGCTTGAGTCAAAGGGCAACGTTAAGGCGATGGGCTTCACCATGGTTCAGGTAACGGTAAGCAACATTGACGGACTACTGATAGTGGGTTGGGCCCAGGTAGAGTAACTATTAAGTTTAACTAGGGTAGCCCTGCTGCTGCGCTTCGAAGGACCTGGTTATGTTGACCTTGTCCACTAGGACGTAGGGGGCTGTTGAGGGGACGTGCATGTCCCACCAGTAGACCTGAATGGGCCTGTTGGTGGAGTTGATGTAGTTACCTAGGAGTGTGTTGAACCTGTCACTGATCCTCACACCCTTAAGCACGTACCTGGGTTCACCGCCCTCAATAAGCAGTACCACGTCACGGCACACCGTTGAGAATAAGCCCTCCCTAATGTTCTGGAACCTAGTGTACCAGTTATTCTGAACAAAGACCCCATTACCCAGCTCGCTGAACATTGACTGTGGGTCATCCTTAAGTGAACCTGGCTCAATGTATAGGTGTCTTATTGAGGGTGTTAACCAGCCGTAGGCAGCGTTACCAGTTGACTTGACGCCAAGCTTGCTGGCAGTCCTATTGTTAGTTATGAATGACTTAAGCATTCCCCTCTCAACCAGGGTTACGTTGCTTGACTGGTTACCCTCAAAGTCAACGGGCTCCGACCCAACCCTGGATGGGTCTGAGGATAGGTCCACTAGCGTTAAGCCCTCTGAGGCCAACTTGCTGTTGATGTCCTTGGCCGTTAATGGGGATAGGTTGTGGAGCACGTTGTAGGCATTCATCCAGCTGTTGGCTATTATCGCATACAGGTGCCCAGCCACCAAGGGCCCCATCAGGACCCTGAACCTACCCTCAACGCTGGTCTTAGGTAGCTTAACGGCCATGGATAGCATTAAGCCTACCCTGGACCCAAGGCCCCTGGCGTCTATGTCGCTTAGCCTCCTACCGGTTAAGGCCTCCATTGAGGATAACTCAGGGTCATTGTGGAAGGCCCTAATGGCCAGGTTGAAGAAGGTCCCTCTCCACCTCAGGTTTAGGCCAGTGTGGTCGCTGTAGCTCACCTCACCAACGCCGTAGGTGAATGCACCCGCATTCCTAACGGAACCCTCCGACATGCTTGCGTCAATCGCCTCCTTAACCAGGTCCACGACCTTATCCTCGGCACCCTCAACCCTAGGGTCGTAGGAGTCCCACGTAGTCACAGGCCCCTGGTGGATTATGGGAACATAGTCCGGGTCCTCACTTAACCCACCTATGAGTGACTGGGCCTCGTTAAGCCTAGCCTTAATCACCCCCTCGCCTAGGTTTGACGTTGAGAAGGTGTAGACCCTCCTACCCCTGGTTAAGTAGACGGATGCCCATTCATCAGTCCAATGATTGAACACCGTAGGCTCATTATTGGCGAACCTCAGCATCCTCCACCTGCTCACCCTAACCACGGCCACAGCCTCATCAAAACCCATGCCCATGGCCAGTTTAACTATGGACTCGGCATCCATAGGCTGCACCCGCGATTAAGCTTTAAAGCATACTGCCCATGCAAACCGTGGAATAACTAGAACCATTGCCGTAAACCCGGTGAGGGTTGTATGCGCTGGGTCTCTAGTGGTATTTGGTAAATAGTCCATTAGTGAAGAGGGGAGAGGCGGTTAATCATCGGGTGTGTGGTTTACTTGCCCAGTAGCTCATCTATTGCCCTGCTTAGGTCCCCTGAGTCAACCCTACCCCTGTGGCTCCTCATTACGCTTGACATTAGTTTGTTCCTATCCTTAACGCCATTGTCAATCATGGACTTCACCAGTGATAATACTTCACTGTACTGCATCCTCCACAAACCCCTCTCATTGATTATCTCCACCACGCCCCTCTTCCCACCCTCCTCAACGTAGACCTGGAGCACGTCTTGAATAGCCTCCCTGGTTATCTTACCGTCGGCGTATAGGGCGAGTAGCTCATCCACTGCCTTAACCACGTCAACCTGCTCAACACCCCTGCCCAGCCCCTTGATGGTGTTCACGAAGATTGAGGCTATTAGGGTTGGGTTAACCCTCCCCTTGTACTTCCTCAACTCCCTGCTCATGCCCATTGATGCGTAGCGCTCAATCTGCCTATCAATAGGCTCCGGTACGTACCTATCAGCCTTAGCCAGGAGTTCTATGGTAACCCTGATTGGCCTAAGGTCAGTCTCAGGGTACATCCTAGCCGCCCCGGGCCTAGGTCTCATGAAGTATGTTGTCCCATCCTCCCTAGCGGCCCTAGTCTCCTCAGGCACACCGTCAAAGGCCTCCCTAACCCTATCCACAATCACCTTAGCCGCCTCCTGGAGCTCAACGCCAGGTGGACCCATTAGCAGTATGAATGAGTCCGTGCCCAGCCTACTAGCCACCTTGCTAACCTCCTCCCCACTTATCCCATAGCCGGGTAATTCATCACTGTGTATTAAGCCACCCAGCCTTGTCCAGGCCCTAACCCTATCGGCAAGCTCACTGCCAAACCTCCTACCTGGCTGGAGCTCAAACCCCAGTAAACCCCTCAACCCAGGTGTCTTAAGCGCGGCTACGACACCACCCGCCTCAAGGGTCTTCCTCACAATGTTCGACTTAGTTGACGAGAATACCTCTGTTACGTCCACCAGGTCTGGGGTGTATTGATCCTTTGATAACCCTCTGTTGATTAACTCATCCCTGATTTTAAGTAAATTCACCTGCCTAAGGACCTCAAGCTCAATGACCTTCGGTATTAGGGATAACTCAGGCACACCCTTAACCTCAGTCTTAGCCCCCTTGGCT
>JAPWUH010000157.1 GCA_028275645.1 Caldivirga sp. | reverse complement strand
CACCTCCTCATTACCCAACCTGAAGATTAACAGCGGCATTGAGTGTGAGTAATACTCCGGGTCCCATTCACCTGGGTTAACCCTGAAGTTGATAACCACCGGCTTACGTCTACTAAGCCTTAGGGGGGCATTCACATGACTTTCAATGGTAATCCCATACCTCCTCACGCTCGGTATAGTCCTATCCAGGACATAACCCCTCCTACCCATCTGTGATAACGACTTCCTTAACTCAACATACGATTCAACGCTGCTGTAATGGGTATCTTTAAGCGGTATTACTACCAATGAGCCATGGACCTCGTCGCTGGGTTTAATCACGCTTGGCAGTTCAACACCGGCAATAATGCTTTCCGAAACGTGGTCAACCCTCCTAAGCCCATGCACAGGTATCAGCATGTACCTTAACTCGCAGTCCCCCTGGCACCTTCTGATTAGCTCAAGGTCCACGTTAAACATCTGATCCTCTATGATGCCAGTGCAGTCCCAGGAGAGACACCTTACAACTAAACCACACTTGTTGGCTGTATCAATGAAGGCGACCCATTTGAGGGATGGGAAGTACCTATCAATGTAAGAATTCTTTTTAAATGAGAAGCCTGAGGCAGGCGGCTTAATGAACATTGATGTATAGGAGTCTAAGTCCCCTATTTCATCAAAGCCGAACTTAACGAAGTACCTACAGCTATACAACGCGCCAGGTGACTCAGCCCAAAATCCACCACGGCAACAGGCCAGGTGAAGGGACTCCCTAATGATGCCTGAACCGTGGGTGGTGATGGTTACGTTGACGATGCCATTGTTTAGACTTACCTCCTTGCTAACACCTACACCTTCAGCATCACCGCGGATCCTAATCACGTTATCATTGACGTCAAGGCTCTTCACATTAATTGGTGGATACGATGTGAAGACTCCCATACCCTCCTTAAGTAACCTTAACTCAGGGCGCCTAACGGATATGTGGCGCGCGTTGACGTATTTATCATAGAGGTCTATTATGTAGCCACTCCCCTCATCCACAGTTAACCTTAGGAGCTCATCCTCTAGGGTAACCATCTCTACACCACCTAAGCATCATGACCAATATTTTAAGTATTACTATTGCAAAAAGCTTTAAAAAACTGCATATTTTATTATAATTGATGCCTGCAATAAGACATTACATTAAGCTTAAAGATGAGAAAATCATATATCTAACAATATTATTAATAGTCGCCGTCTCGTTAGCCACGGGCTTCATTGTTAAGCATAGTATTGGTGTGGTTAATGCACAGCAGTACAACATTACGCCCTATAACACCGTGTACATGTACGTGGTTAAGAGTCCACCCGTTACCGGTTGGTCTGAGTATAACCCTAACGTGTTCCAGGGTGGCATATGGTGGTATGGTGTTTACCAGCAATTCCTAGCCGCTGTAAACATAACCACAGGCAAGTTCACTCCACTCCTAGCTGAGAATTGGAGCATGATTGAGCTGCCCAATGGAACCCTTGAAGTTCTTATTCATCTTAGGCATAGCGGCTGGGATAACGGCATACCTGTGACCTGCTGGGATGTCTACGCGACAAACATGCTGCTGGGCCTAGTGTCAGCTATGGTTGGCAACGTCACAGTGTTCAACAACTACACCTGCGCCTTCATGATACCTAAAGGCTATTACGCACCATTAACGGTACCTGGTGCCTCAGAGGCAAACGCCTTCATAGCGTTGGAGTGGGGTCAGGGTATTGCCATTGATTGGCAGGACAGCTACGTCTGGGAGCCGATAATCAATATGGCTCAGGCCAACTACAGCTGGATTTGGCTCTACATGTTCGGCAACTCCACTGAGAAGGGTGAGGCAGCCAAGGTCCTCTCAACGTTGATACATGACTACTTAACGTATAAACCCACGAGTAGGTTCGGCTACTCCAATGGCCCATACTACCTATGTGACATAACACCGGAGTATTTCCTGCTCTGCAAGAACCCGTATTACTACGATGTTAATAAATTCGTCCCTCAATACATTGTTGAGTGGCAGTACTCATCCATGTCTCAAGTCTACGCAGCCTTAGCTTCGGGTAAGATAAGTATTTGGTCGACATGGTCAGGAGCATTGACACCATCAATATTGTCGATGGTCTCGAAGAACCCGTACATTAAGATCCTCGTCTTCCCAGCCTTTGGTGGTGATGCGATTTACTTTAACTTCCTTAACCCGTGGTTGGCTATGCCCCAGGTTAGGCAGGCAATATACTACGCAGTGAACTGGACACAACTAGCCGAGGCGGCGTATGGGATGGGTTTCACCTTCTCATCACCAATGCCTCAGGATGGGTTAATGCCCTACTATACAGAGTGGCAGGAGAACATATCCAAGTACTGGGCTGCTCAAGGTTCACCACTGATCAACTACACCTATAATGCAAGTCTAGCTGCTCAGTTGCTTGAGTCCGTTGGTTTTAAGAAGGTGAATGGCATATGGTACACTCCAAACGGTTCGCAATTCACATTAACGTTATACATAGGGTCAGGTTCATCTGCACCTCAGCTCACACTAGCTAATGAGGTAGCCAATGCATTAACAAGCTTCGGAATACCAACAACGGTAATAGTGTATCCAGCAGCCGAGGGTTTAACAGTAGTTGAGCAAGGCAAATATGACTTACTCTGGAGTTATTACAGCGACATCTACAGGCCTGGTATACCATACTATTTCCCCGAGGCCTTTTACTTCATAGGCTATCCATTTAACTACAGCCACTGGAATGGTATAGTTACGCTACCTAACGGTACCACGTTCTCAGTGCCTGAGTGTGGGGTTAAGATAACCACTAACTGCATCTACAGGGTTGCTTGGGCAATTAACCACGACCCATGGTACATACAGGTCGATTGGAATGGTGGTGTAGTATTCCTCAACACGCAGTACATTAACTGGCCGATAAACGACACGTGGATTTGGATAGGTACACTGCAGCACACAACCCCAGCCTGGACCTACCTATTCCAGTTAATATCATTTAAACCCCCAACCACCACAGCCACTACTACGACTACTAGTCCTGTTGTTACTACGGTTTCTACTACGACTACTGTGACTTCTACGACTACTGTTGTTACTTCTACGACTGTTGTTAGTGGTACTACCACGACC
>JAPWUH010000156.1 GCA_028275645.1 Caldivirga sp. | reverse complement strand
CTCTACTACATAGTCGCATTGTCAATTGTGGCCTACCTACTCTACACCATGATTGATGATACGCTTTCCACGGACTAACCTACGGCAGTCTGCGGGTGTTGAGGAACTCGGCAACCACATTGGGCATGTTGGGGAGGTCCATAATGCTCAATACGCCTAACCTAATGGATGCTATCTGATTTGCGAACCTGCATGAATCAAGGTCACTAAGCCCCCTTAACACACCCGTTATGTATGCTGCGTTAAAGGCATCACCAGCCCCAACAGTGGTGATGATTCTACTGGGCTTGATGGCTGGGCACCTAGTTGCTTTACCGCTATTGATGAGCAGTGCCCCCTTACCACCTAGCTTAACCACGAAGGTTCCCCCACTCCCCCTCATAAGCCTAATGGAGTCCCTGAACCCTGAGTTATACAGGGCCTTGGCCTCAGAGTCGTTGAGTAGAATAGCCCTGAAGACTCTGGTTAGGTTAGGTATGTGGCTTCTAATAACGCCAGCCGCCGGCCCTGGGTCAAGGAACAGTGAACTGCCGTCCCTCAACCCAGCTTCAATAATCTTTATGACAGTCTCCTTAACCGTGGCTGAGTGAGGGATGTTGAAGCCGCTTATGAAGACTGCCCTAGACTCCTTAACAATGTCCTCATCCACATCTGTAGGTTTTAAATGCTTACCAGCCCCTATGAAGCCTATGAAGGCGTGCCTCCCCTTATCATCAACTATGTTGTTTGATATTGAGGTGTAGGCACCCTTAACCCTCCTTATGAGGCCTGTGTAAACCCCAGCCTCATTAAGCATTCTCATGAGCAATTCAGCTGCGTAATCATCACCAAGCGCATCCACCACGGCTACCTTAAGGCCGAGTTTACTGGCTACCACTGCGACATTGCATGCACCACCAGGTGATGGTACTGGTTCGCTGGTTAACGCAACATCATTAACCCTAATGGGTAGGTACTTGACCCTGTGGTAGAGGTCAAGGACGCAGTCCGACACCACAAGTAGGTCGAACATATTTTCACTTACCCCAAACCCTTACACTAACCCCCTTCCCAGTCTCGGTGCCTGCTATGTACCAAAGGACGCTTACCGCAGTGCCAACGCTGAATATTGCCGTATCCATCATTAAATACATGTTTATGGGTATGTAGGCTGAGGCGAATATGACTGGTATTGAGCCGCCTAGGGAAATTACCCTCACTAGTGCTGTGAATGTGCCTCTCCTGCTAATCCTCCAGTACTCCGACTTAAGCGTGTCCTCGGTTAGGAAGTAGGCGTTGACCAGTATTGAGAACGTTATGTATAGGGGCCAGAATAGGTTTAGGTTACTTGACCAGTGGTTAACAGTGATGGCGATGGCCAGTGACGTTAAGGACACTCCAACTGATGATGCCAGTAGGAGTAGCCTCCTGCTCACCGAATCCGCCAGTAGGCTTATTGGGATGCCGGATGCGAATGATGCTATTGAGAAGACTAGGATTAACTGGTTGGTTAAACTGGGTAAGAAGTATGGGCCCAGGGTTAGGGCCATTAGGCTAAAGCCAGCTGTGTAGGCCCATCCAATTAACCCACCCACAAGCACCCTAAGCCACACTGGTGGTTGATTAACAGTAGTAATGGACCACATGGAGGTATTGCTCCCATTTGCATTCACCTTAAGGAATCTTTCAACCTCCCTAGTGGCCACATCACCCTTACCCACCGCTTCAAGCCACATCACAGACTCAGGCAGCATACCCCTAATCACGTAGAGTATGGGCACCGTGATTACTAAGGTTAGGCCTATGGCCAGCCTCTGCATCAATGCTGATGATAGGTTAAGGAAGGCTAATGCAGATGCCAGTGCACCACCCAGGTTTGTGAAGTTGAGCACAAGGAAAACAACCCTACTCCTAACCCTCCTTGGAAAGTACTCATGGGTAGCCACCATAACCGTGTTATACTCCCCACCCGTCGCCATTAGTAGTAGGCTCAGGAACAGTAGTAGCGTAAGGTACCCGCCACCTATTGTTAGGCCAATGGCCCCCACAATGTACATCAGCAACGTTAAATACAGGGTGTTCCTCCTGCCTATTAAATCCGATAAAGGCCCCATGGTAACTCCGCCAATGAGTAGCCATAGGGGTGGCCATATGGTTAACAGGGCTGTCAGGTACCTTGGCACCGAGACCCAGCCGGTTGCTATGTATGATATTGAGTATATGTAAGCCTCAATCATGGTACTCAAACTAAATGAAACCAGGGCAATTGTGTGAACCAAACTCCAACTGGACTCCTCAATCATCGATGACACAAAAATTAGGATAATTATCCTATTTAAAAGTTTTACCTTAACATTAAACAACAATACCTAACACCATCACGTTCAATAATCATTTGAGCTTATCATCATGGCTAACCTATATGGTGTTAGGTAGCATAATCTAAAGAAAATACTACCTAACACCTTAGCTAATAGCCCCTTAAGACAATGCATTTGCGCTAATCAAATGAGCATGGGGTCTAAAGTGTTAGGTGACATAACCTTCAGATTATTCTACCTAACACCACACAAACTAATAGGTGTTAGGTAGTAAAATCTGCAGAAAGTATAGCCTAACACTCCTCATGGCTGGTATTATCAAGTGTTAAATGAGCTATCCATTAGTAATTAAGGCAAGGTAGGTGATGCTCAGTAGATATGTTGGTGTTAGGTAGTATTTTCTTTAGATTATGCTACCTAACACCATATCTTGATCACTTAACAACACCGGCGTTGGGTGGTTACAACTGAAAGTCGTCCTTCAGGGTGGGGAGGAGGTCAGTTGCCTTTATGCCCATGTTAGTAGGTTATTGGTTGGATAGGCTTTGCTATGCTTTTAAAGGTGTAGTTGGTTTAGGTGTTATGGTTAAGTATGATGCTGTGGTTATTGGTGCTGGTCATAATGGGTTGGTGGCGGCTAATTACCTAGCTTCAAGTGGCCTTAGGGTCCTTGTGGTTGAGAGGAGGGGTGTGGTGGGTGGTTTGGCAGCCAGTGAGGAGCTTAGGCCAGGTTTTAAAATGCCCACGGGCGCCTATGTGTTGAGCCTATTTAAGGGTAGGTTGATTAGGGAGCTTGGCTTAGATAAGATGGGTCTTAGGGTCTACCTGAAGGAGCCGGGCCTATTC
>JAPWUH010000155.1 GCA_028275645.1 Caldivirga sp. | reverse complement strand
CAGCAACAGCAGTGATGGCCGGAGTAGCGACCGAAATCACGCACCTATTCACAAAGGCGTCGCTTATAATCGGGGGCTACGGAGCCACGGACGGTTTGGTGTTAATACCAACAGAGGCGGCGATAGCGGCCTTAATCACCACAGCCATGATTAGGAAACCGAGAAACACCTAACCAAGCCAGCCCTCTCAGCGTTGTAGAAACGCATCAATGCCCTCGCTGGGTCATCAGCATAGA
The DNA here is from genome assembly GCA_028275645.1 of Caldivirga sp. Taxonomy (GTDB): domain Archaea; phylum Thermoproteota; class Thermoprotei; order Thermoproteales; family Thermocladiaceae; genus Caldivirga. The sequence goes on along the minus strand of JAPWUH010000155.1, from coordinate 2,964 downwards.
TGAACTTCACAGACAATTCATTACCACGCCAATACTCAATGACGATTTCACCACCACCCTCATACAGGCAGTAACTATCGACACTGCCAAGCACATCCCTGGCAATAGGTAAACCTGCCTTGACCGCTTCCTCGATTGTTGTTGCCTTAATGTTTACGGGCGTGAATATGTCATCCCTATAAATAAACCAGTTCATGCCTGATTACAGCTTGGTTGATTTATTTAAGCTATTTCCTCAACCCTGTAGCCAGTGACTCGTGGTAATCTATAGGATGGTTATGCTCCTCCGCCTTCCCCGAAAAACTCATCAAGTCTCCTCGTGACGCCCTCGCCCTCTCTACCCTTACCCCTTTTCCTTTCGGGTTTCTCAATCCTAGGGAGCTCCTCAGTGCCCTTAATGGCTTCTCTCTTAGCCTCCCTGGCTCTAGCCAACCTCCTACGAACAAGCTCCAGAACCATAGCCCTAACAGTCTCGACCAAGTGCTCCAACTCCAGGATTCTCGCTACCTCATAATCAATCTCCTTAATAACCGTGTTGAACAACCCCTGAATACCAGCCTTAACATCCGTTTTACCAGTAAGCTCCCTAGCCAGCTCCGAGCCAAACGCATTCTCAACCTCATCAGCACCACCAAGCCCCTAGCCTCGGCCTCAAGCCTATCAAACATCCGGGCAAGTCTCTCAACATCCTCTCTAGGTAACTTCTTCACATCTAATATGAGCATATTATTGAGTACGTTAGCCTCTATAGCTAAGGCACCTCCACCCGTTGATCTACCATTTGCTTCTAGGTACAGCTTTGTAAACGAAGAGTTTAGGTATGCTAGTAAAGCCTTAAGCTCTTCCGAATTAAAAGCTATACCCTGACGAGGGACAAACGTTATAATGTCGGCATCACAAGCTATGTTATACGTTGTTAAAGCGAATCTATGCCAATATTGGGCATAGTAAGATGCTATAATTGGCGTTTCAATAACTCCTCCAAGGTCGTACCAGTCGAAAAATGGGTTCCTATACCTAAGTCTTGTTTGAGCAGCTTGAGATTCGCTTACTGGTCTTCCTTCAGGCTCTCCAGGTCTTCTTCTAAGCCTTATCTGGGCATTAGGTCCTTCGCCTAGCTGTATATACCTCCTCACAGTCTCGGGTAGTTCACCCCTAGGCTTGTGACAGAGGAACAAGTAGCACTCTACACCACCTCTCCTAAGACCTTCCCAGTCTTCCTTAGTGAACGTGAAATACCTCAAGTAGCGGGACGACGGAATAAGCGGGTGTAAGTACTCTTGGGGTATACCTAGTTCCCTAGCTCTGCCCTCTGTAAGATAAAAGAACTCATTACCACCAACATCAGGTCTTCTACCATGCCTTATAGCCCACACAGACCACACAGTATTACCACGAGATGGTTCAAAGAGCTCCGAGAGTTTAACAATTAATGGGCTTTGCCTTAAACTATTAAGTACGTCATTGACGCTGAAGATGAGGTTGATGATCTTTCCTTCACGCTTCACGAGCTCACCTTGAGTATATACCTTAACCAATACTTTGGCTCCTGACGGTAGCTCCTTAGTTATTGCTTGTCCTGGTAATGCCTTGGCCTTTGCCTCATCTATGAGTTTAAGTATTTCATTTACATCCATGTACCCTTTGGATACGTCTAAGTACATGAGTACGGTTTTATTGCTCCTCCTCTCACCCTCGTCGGAGTACTTCTCCAAAAGAATTATGCATGCTCCAATGAGCGGTACGGGGAAGACCCTTGCTGATATATCTATTATGGCGTGGACTTTATAATTATCTAACAGAAACCTGAAGAAGTTCACACCGTAATCTGTCTGTAGCCATGAGTCGCTTATTATCATGCCAAGCCTACCACCCTCTTTGAGGAACTCCGTTGAATGCATAATCCAGTAGACGTATATGCCGGGCTCAACACCTCTTGCGACCTGCGGAGTCAAACCATACTTCGATATGGCATCCCCTAAGACCTTCAATATACGGTCCTGTGTGTCATCAGGTATTTCAGTCCACCTAGTGTATGGTGGGTTACCTACTATTACATCAAAGTCTTTGAATACTACCTCAACTTCCTTTTCCCCTTCAGGTGTCTTAGCCCTAGACGGTGCGATTGTTTTGAATCCTGGCCTTACCGTGAAGTAATCCTTTACAAATATGTAAAATATTGGGCTTGGTACCCTAACATTCCTCATTGCTAGGTTCATTGATGTTAGGTGGGCTGGAAACTCGTTTATGTCTATACCGTAGAGCTGGCTAAGTATCTGCCTATGTACATCCTCAGGGACGTGCTTAATATCCTTAAACGGTTTCTTCAACTTCAGCTCAGCCAATTTCTTATATGCCTCCATGAGGAACGTCCCCGAGCCACAGCCAGGGTCTAGTACTTTATCATCAGGGCTCCTAATGGCCCATTTAACGATTAGCTCGGCTATTGGCTTGGGCGTGTAGAACTGACCAAGGTCATGCCTTTCTTCAGGCGGTATGAGTTCCTCGTAGATATAGCCGATAACATCGCCAAGCCTCTCAACCCTGTACTGGTCTAGGTACCTAATGAACCAGTCAAAAGCTCTCAAGACCTCCTCACTCTCGACAACATCATTCTCAGTAACGTCATATATGCCTGTCTTAAAGATCGCATCAAAGTCTCTTGATGCCTCAACAGCCTTCTCGAAGTACTCATTCAACCTCTTAATGTAAGAACTGCATGAGGTGACGGTTCCCTTCTCATACAGTGGTTCAAGCTTTTCTTGTAGGTTGTAAAACCTCTCAAGGACTTTGTAGAATATGATCTTGTTCATCAATACGTACGCCATCTCCCTAGCCAAGCCCTCCGGCGTTGGTCTATAGCCCGTTTTCCTAAAATACTCATCAAGTCTCTGCCTAAGGTCGTCCCTAAACTCACCGTTTGGTGCTATTGCCTGCCCTATGAATGGTGTTAGGAAATCTACA
>JAPWUH010000154.1 GCA_028275645.1 Caldivirga sp. | reverse complement strand
ACGATACCTAGGGTTGCACCCTTAGGTACTTCGAAGGACACGTCATCAACGGCCTTAAGCGTCATCTTCCTCCCTGCTAAGTTTACGGTGAAGTACTTTGATAAATGCTCAACCTTAAGTATGGTGTCACTTACCATAGAGGAAGCACCTCACCACATGGTCCTCATTAACCTTGATGTAACTGGGCTTATTGATGCGGCATACCTCAGTGGCGTAGTCACACCTATCGGCGAAGACACAACCCCTTATCTCACTCCTTAAGTCAGGTACAAAGCCCCTTATCGCACTTAACCTATTAGTGGACTTATGCCCCCTTGGTATTGAATTAAGTAGCCCAATTGTGTATGGGTGCATTGGGTTTTTAAACAACTCATGGACAGGGGCCTCCTCAACAAGTTCACCCGCATATAGCACTAGGACCCTATCTGCAACCTGCGCCGCAACACCCATATCATGGGTTATGAGTAGTATTGATGCACCCACCTCATCAATAAGCCCCCTCATTAACTTAAGCACCTGGGCTTGGGTTATTACGTCAAGTGCCGTTGTTGGTTCATCGGCAATTAACAGTGAGGGTCTTAGTGAAAGCGCCATGGCAATCATTATACGCTGCATCATACCACCACTTAGTTGAAACGGATACTTCTCTAGGACGCTCTCAGGGTCAGGTATCCTAACCAGTTTAAGCCACTTAAGGGCCTCCAACCTATACTTATCATCGTGGGCCGTCAACCCACCACCAGTCCGTTTAGATACACCAAGTACCCTATCAATTAATGCGCTAAACCTGCCACTAACACCCCACGGCTTAGAGTAGTCGTATGCCTCAAGCTTTAAACTACCCCTAGCCTCAGCAACCTTAAGTGTGTCTACGAATTGCTTGGAGACCTTCTCGGTAGGCCTAAGGGAGTTCATGGGGTTTTGGAAAATCATACCAATCTCAGAACCCATGAACTTCTCCCTAACCCTCCTATCTAAGCTCAAAAGATTAACACCCTTATATATCACCTCACCACCATTAACAATTGCATTATTAGGCAGTAGACCGATTATTGTTAACCCCAGGGTTGACTTGCCCGACCCAGACTCCCCCACCACTGCAACAAATTCCCTTTCATAAACTCTAAAACTAACACCCCTAAGAGCTCTAATGAATCCATTACTAACCCTGTAAGTCACTGTAAGGTCCTTAACATTAAGCAGCGGTGCCTTCATAACCCATTTGTGTGCTGACTTAGCCTTATAACCTTTTCTCTACTTAGCTATTGTTAATCATTATTTTCGATATTTATCACTATTTATGTATTATAGGTTGTCACTTGACCTATGTTGAGTTATGTTTATAAGGTTGTCGGGGGTTTTGTGGAGTATGGTGTCTGGGTTTAGGTCTTGGGTGGGGAGTCTGGGGGTGTCTAGGGGTGTTTTGGCTGCTGTGGTTGTGGCTGTTGTGGTTGTTGCTGTGGCTGGTGGTTTGGTTGGTTACTACGTTACTCACCCACCAACCAAGACTGTGACTGTTACTACATCAACTGCTACAACAGTCACAACGGCTACTACGGTTACAACAGCAACAACAGTAACAACATCAACAGTTATAGTCGCTGAGGATTCAACATGGCCTGAAAGTTACTTCACAAACGGCGGACTTAGCTTTGGTTATCCTGGTTGGACTGACTGGGCCGTATATCAATACCTAGTTAATGTTAATCCCATACTATTTGAAAAGTATGGTATTATTAAGTATGAGCCTGGTGGTTTGGCTGTTAACTGGACTGTGAGTAGTAATGGCTTGGTTTACACGTTCTACTTGAGAAGAGGTGTCTTGTTCTCTAATGGTAAGGATCCATGGAACTGCTACGTAGCGTGGCTATGGTTTTATCTTAGTTATTACATGAGTGGAAATTCATCAACATGGTATTATGGTGTTCCAATATTTAACATGACTCCCGTTATCTTTGGGCCTGCTACTATTGCTTGGTTGAATTCAACTGTGACTGACTGGGATAACCCACCACCAGCTGCATTGGCACTCTTTGAGAATTCAACATGGCCAATCTACTGCAAGGACAAGTACACACTAGTGTTTAACCTAACTCGTCCATTCCCAGCTTTCATAGCCACACTCGCATTTAATCCGATTGATGATGCAGCATACATTCTTAGGCATGGTGGCCCTGGTACACCAACATCACCAAACTACTACTTCCAGCTTCATCCACCACCTGGCACTGGACCCTACTACATAGCTGAAGTTGCCATGAACCAGTACATGGTGTTTAAGAAGAATCCGTATTACTGGGGTAGGAACTTGACTCCCGCTGAGATTGCCGCTAACCCACTTAATGCACCCGGCTACTTCGACACGATAATCATAAAGTACGTGCTTGAGGATTCTGGTAGATTGCTTGACCTAACAACTGGTAAGGCCCAGATAGCATTCATACCGTGGGCTGACTTGGCATTGTTCAACTCATCCAAGTGGGTTATTCAGACTTGGAAATGGCCTGCTGTAACAGTGGAACTAGATGTAAATGTGCATCTGTGGCCTCTTAACTGTACTGATTTTAGGCTTGCTATGTACCATGCAATTAACGTTTCTCAGCTTATTGAGTCTGCCTTCTATGGTTATGGTGAGCCTATGGTTGGCCCAGAGGTGCCTGCTTACAGTAATTTCAGTGGTTATAACTTCTATGATGAGGGTAATTATCCACCGTACCAGTACAACTTGACGTTGGCTCTGATTCTCCTTGAGAAGGCTGCTAAGGAGTGCCACTTCTCAGTAACACTACCAAATGGGACAGTCATCAACCCAGGCGCACCACCACTGAAGCCCATCGAATTCCAAGCAGCCACCGGTTATGGTGATTGGATGATAACGGCTGCCCAATTGATTGCAGCCGACCTTGAGCAGATAGGCATACCAATAGAGATAACCACGGTCACACCTAATGAGTGGTGGATGCCATATGGTAACTTCCAGACTAACCTGCAGAATATAAACCAAATACCACCGTTAACATTTAACTGCCCAACAGTCTATGCCCCAGATTACCTACATCCATGTGACTACTGGATTGCCTTCGTGTCTAACATGTCTAGTTGGGGTAACTGGGATGCTTGGGATAATCCGAGGGTTGATTATGATGTGCTTAGGGCATGCACAACAATGAACATAACCGAGACTTGGCTATATCTGAAGGATGC
>JAPWUH010000153.1 GCA_028275645.1 Caldivirga sp. | reverse complement strand
TGGTGTGAATGCCTCCACCTCAACCTCAATGTTTCCTTTTCTTGCCCTTAGCCATGCGAATGGCCAACGACCCTCAAAAACAAGGTCAATAACCCTACCACCCATACCAAACACGTTAACTCTCCTTTGCATGAAGAATCCCCCTTCACCATCAGGCTTGATGAATATATGGAAACCTCTAAGTTCACCAATAGGGTAAGCCCAGTTGTTGGCAAACCTAGCGTTAACCAACCTACCCAGGTTATCAAGCTCAACACCACCAGCACCAACACCACCAAGAGGCAAACCACCAAGCAAAACATCCCCACAAGTATACGAAACCATGATCAGCAATACATAAGCCGGTTTAAAAGCATTACCTCAATCAGTTAGGCGAAGAGGAGTATTAATTAGTAGTTTAGTAGTGTAAATTCAACATTAATCAACTAGGAGTAACTAAGGAAATATTGATATGTGTAAAATGATCAATGCAATAAAGTTTATAAACCAGAAGGGTGAGTACATAGTATGTCTCTGGGTATACGAGCACTAGTACTGGTGTCGATAATGGTGGCTGCGGTGGTTGCAACGGCAGCAATAGGTGTTGTTAAGGCTCAGCAAACAGCCCCAGAGATAATGTTTACAAATTGGGGTTACTTGTGGAGTCCTGCTATTCCATTATGGAATTGCTTTGCACCGAATAACCTTTACTGGCCATCAGCGATGCCTCTAGCAATACTAAGCTCACCCACTGGTCAACTTTGGCCAGTTTTAGCCAAGTCCTGGGTCCTATTCCCACAGAACAAGACAATGATCATTTATCTGCGTAAGGGTCTATACTGGTTTAATGGCTCAGCCACGATGCCCTTCACAGCTTGGGATGTCTACGCATACTTCTATATAGTCATTAAGGCCTTTGATGGTTTTTACCCGTTCATGGTTCCGTATAACGTTAGCCAGGAGGTTAGAGTACTAAATAACTATACAATTGAGTTGGTCTTTCATAAGTGGGGTCCAACACAATACATCTTCGTGTTAACATCAACGATTTGTACCCCATGGCCAGTCTGGAAATGGGCTGTTGAGGCATTGAAAACTATGAATTCAACTCAAGCTTTACTATTTGGCAAAAATAATATCACTAAGTTTTATGCCCCATACTGGGCACTAGCCCCAATTTACTTTAAGTCAGTTGGACCATCGGATATAACCATAGCCTTAGTACCACCTAACCTGCTGGCTAAGTGGGATGAAATATTCCCACTTCATGACTGGCAATACTACCCATTAATCTACAGGTGGAATACGCCAAGCATACCTGGTTCTATTGTGGCCGAAGTTGAGGCGGGTAAACCAGTCTTTATGGGTGTGGATGCATTAAGCGTGCCAAGTTGGGTTAAGGTTATTAACTCATCCACCGTTGACGGTTGGTATGGCGTACCTGACTTAACAACTCTAGCCTTCTCACTCCCACCCTACTACCCATTCAACATACCCCAAGTTAGGCAAGCCTTCCTCTACGTTGTTAACAGGACCTACATAGCCATGTCCTGGGGTATCCCTGACGTGACAATATACCCAGAGTGGATTAATGTTCCGGCGCCTGCACCTAACATAGTTGGTGGCCTATGGTTAAGCTTCCCTGAGAGTGTTAGGAGTATTACTGTTAATTATACTGTTAATTGGACTTATGCGGCCCAACTGCTTGAGTCTGCTGGCTTAAAGTACAGGAATGGCCAATGGTACTTACCAAACGGAACGCCACTAACGTTAACACTGTACACGTATACTAGGGGTGACTTCGAAACCATAGGTGATACATTAGCCGAGGAGTTGTCAGCCTTTGGCGTACCGACAAAGCTAATAGCCATAGAGCCCTCTACATATAGTACTGAGGTACCTCAATGTGAATTACCTGATAACTTAGATTGGGCATATGCAGGTGCTAATAAAGGTGGCTATGATACCTGGTGGACCTATGGAAGTAGCTTACCACCTGTTGCTTACACCGTTTACCCAGCCGGTTGGTGCATAAATGGTACTGTTACCCCATTCGCCTTCCCGAGTGTTGTTGATAATCACATTGTTGGCTGGTACTGTAAACCGTTTACAACGAACTTCGATATACCCAATAATACGATCGTCTGGTGCATAAACTCAACCTTCGGCTACATAAACCTAACAAACTGGGAGGCTGCATTCGATGCATCAACCCCAGGTAGCCCTGAGTATGCTGAGTTAATTAAGGTGTATTGGTCCTGGTTCGAGTATTGGGTGCCTAGTATTCAACTAGTTTCATATGTCTGGGGTGTTGTTTATCCCAAGCAGTGGATGAACCCAATGTGGGTTGTTAAGTGCATGCCGTATACTAACCCTAAGTACACATTAGCATCAATGACGTTACTTCATGGTTACGCTACCATGGGCTGGTCAGCTAAGCTAACCATATGGCTACTTTACGGTATAAACGCACCAGCAGGCGTAATACCGCCATTAGCTCAGGCTATTATTAACGGTAGTCTTTGGACTAATCCGGAGCTCTACAAGTTCGCCGTATATCTAGGCTTACCAACGCCGGATCCTGAGTTGCAGGCTTGTGTGGCTTCGTACTTCCACACAACGTACACACCAGTAACAACCACCACGACAACTATGACTACCACTACAACTACGGCTACAACTACTACTGCCGTTTCAACGGTGACATCAACGGCGACTGTAACAAGCACAGTAACCACAACGGCCGTTTCAACCACGACAACAGCAACCACAGTAACCGTAACCAAGCCAATAATAAGCACAGCCTTAATAGCAGGAATAGTGGTTATTGTGATTGTAGTAGCAGCAGTAGCAGCAATAATCGCACTAAGAAGAAGATGAGTGATTAAGCATTAGCTTTAGTTAAAATTTTAAACTCCTTGTTTCTTTTTATTCTTAACCCGTAATTGTTAAAAAATCCAGTCACTATAGCTTAAACGTGCGTTTGGGTATCCAGGTCGGTGCTAGTCTTGTTAGGGGTGGTTACTTGAGTCTGGGTGAGGCCCTTGCGCTACTTCACTCAACCCCGTTTAGAGGTGTTGAGGTTAATCAAGCCCACTTAATGGCCTTTGGTGATGTTGAGGGTTTTGCACGTAGGTTAAGCATGTTCAGTTTGAGTCTGGCTGGTGTTTACTGGGGGGCTAAGTTTCACCTTAGGGAGGAGCATGAGTTCCTGTTAAGGGACTTTGAGACTATTAGGAGTAGGGTTG
>JAPWUH010000152.1 GCA_028275645.1 Caldivirga sp. | reverse complement strand
CAGACATAGTACCATTAATTGCTTAGGGTTTTTAAGTTTTATTCAAAGAATAGTAATATTTAAAAAGTAATAACTCAGTTATCTACATAATACTTGTCATGTGCTATAAGTTAAATATTTAATCATTATTTAGGGAGTCGGCTTTCTTGGGTACCTTGGTATTAGTGATGCAACTTTATGCCGTGCGTAGTTGAGTGTCCTGAAAAGTAAAGGTATGGAGGAGGATTTATAGTGTAGGCTGGGTTGAAGGCTTGGTTATTAACCTGGTGGGCTAGCTTATTATGGTTAATTACCGTGCCTAGACGGTTAAAGGAAGTACCACCCTTCCTTTGTTCTCTCATTCCACTTGACGCTCAGTGGTAATGCGTAACCGTACACTATCGCACCCTTCCAGACGCTGAACTGTGGGTCATTAACCAACCTAACGTTAACTCTCTCAGCTAGTTCTGGTGATATTTTACTAATCATTATTTTAACCTTCTCGGGACTTGTAACTGCGACATCCCTAAGCCCCTCAGGTGGTGTCTTCCAGTTGAACGAACCACCACTGAGTATCACGTTCTCAAGGACCTTATCCTGAATCTCAACTGGCGTCCTCCTGACGCTGTTTATTATGGCGTCTGATAGGCTCATCTCCCCGTGAAACACCATGTCACCAACCGTAACGTCCTCTATGCTTAACCTGCCCTGCTGAGTGTAGCTCCTGAATATTTCATGGGTTGGGTTGAAGAGTATTTCACCTATCAGGAACCTCATCCACGAGTACTCCTTAAGCTCAATGGTGACGAGCGGGTTGACCTTAACCGAGGCCGCGAATTTGCTGGGCTCCTCCTTAGCCTTCTTAATGGCCTCATCAAGGTCCCTGGGTATTAGGCCAACCTCCCTTTTAACAACCTCAACCACGTAATCATCCTTAGCTAGGTCACTGTAGCCGGCGTCCTTAAGAATCTCCCTTGTTATGGCGTTGGCCTCAGCCCCACCCCTATTCAGGGCCACTATTCCATCGTAACAGCCCTCACGGCCCCACCCCCAAGTTCCCTATTAACCTCACTATGCACCTCGATGAACCTCTCCTTCATGTAGTCTGGTGCTAGGGCTGATAGGGCCGCCACCACCAGGAACCCCTTATAGTCACCCTGCCTTGAGGCCTCGGTGTGGAATTGAGATAACGTGAACCTGGTCATCTCCTTGATAACCCTCCAGGCATCCTCATCCTCCCTCCTAACTATGCCGTCGTGCAGCGGGTACTTCAGGTTCCTTATGGCGTCCCTAAGTGAGCTGAGGTACTTCGAAACCTCATCACCCACCACAACACCTCTACTTAACACATCCCTAGGCACCAGCAGCTTCATGCTCTCGGGCAGGTCCCTCAGTAGGAGGCCCCTACTCGGCATTATCCTAGGTACCTCACCCAGGGTTATTGGGCCGTATTTGAAGTAACCCGTGCCGTAGTCCTCAGCATACACGAACCTAGCCTTATACTTAACATCCTCCACAGAAGTGATAGGGGCCCCTCCTTAAAAACGATTATGCCTCATTCAGATCCTTTTACCTAAGGTAACCTATCGATGACCCCCTTCCCGCCTCAGTGGGGCGGGGTTTCATTGTGGGGGTCTTGGGCGTTACTCCCTCTACGGGGTTAATGGCCTTACCTCGGGGTGGTGAAAAGGGTGGGGTATCGCCCCACCGGCTCATCTGTGAGGGAAGCAAACCCCCTCTCGGGGGCACCACCCCGAGCACTAACTATCCTAACGAAGCTGGGATTAATAAAACCTATCGCTACGAAACCCACGAAGTGGGACAACCCCGCCATAAATGGTAAGGCTTGACCATTTTGTCAGTAGCTAAGCCGCTTAATGCTAGGTTTGAGTCTAAGTCCCCTTAGGGGAGGTGGATTGAGCTGGAAAACTTATAAAAGTCAGGTATTGATGCTGAGTTGATTATGACTACGGTTAAGGTTTACGTGGTCTCGGGACGATTTAAGGACAGCACCAACACCTGGAGGAAGTTTAGAATTAAGGTAACCGCCACCAGTGAGGTTGAGGCTAGGGAGAAGATTTACAGTAGGATTGGTGGGAATCATAAGGTACCGAGGGTTTTAATTAAGATTGAGTCCGTTGCCGAGGTTAAGCCTGATGAAGTTAAGGATAGGTACATTAGGCAACTGCTGAGTATGGATAGGCTAGTGGTGTGGTGATCATGAGCCAGGGGGGTAGGTTAGTGATAACTCAAGATCAACTTGAGGAGTTGGCTGAGAGGTATAATGAATTGGTGAGCCTGGTTAACACATTGTCACAGAACTTAACCGTGGTTAACATGACTATTAATGAGCTTAATAACGCCAAGGCGGTCCTTGAACAGTTGAGTAAGGGGGCTGTGAGTGACTCCTACGTCACGATAGGCAGCGGCGTGTATATTAAGGCTGACGCTAAGGACAACACCAGGGTACTTGTGGATATTGGGGAGGATTACGTAGTGGAGATGCCCATACAGCAGGCCATTGAGTTGATAAATAATAGGCTTAATGAACTTAACGCAACAAGGGAGAGACTTGAGGAGCAGCTCGCCCAGGCCATTAGGAGTAGTAATGAGTTAAGGGACTTGTTAACGGCCATATATGCCTCACTAGCCCGCCGGCAGGGTGCAGTAGGGCCTAAGGCTGGTCCATAGCCATGTTCAATAAACTTAAGTCGGCCTTCTCAAGCCTAGTGAAGGCAATTGAGGATGCCATAACCCAGAGGGAACTCAACGAGTCTGATGTGGAAGAAATACTCAGTGAATTCGAGACCCAGTTAATCGAGTACGATGTAGCCCTCGACACCACCGAGGCCCTTATCAACGAGTTGAAGGGTAGGTTGATTGGGGTTAAGGTGCCTAGGTTCGGGGACGTGGGAAGCCACGTTAAGGTTCTCATAAGGGACTCGTTGATGAACTTACTATCCAACATACCTGACGTCGACTTCATGGACTTCATAGGTAAGATCAGTAAAAGACCCATAGTACTCCTCTTCCTGGGCCCCAATGGGTACGGTAAGACGACAACCATAGCAAAGTTAACGAACCTACTCCTCAAGAGGGGTATGAGGGTTGTTTGGGCTGCTGCGGATACCTATAGAGCCGGGGCTGTGGAGCAGTTGGAGGGGCATGCGGCTAGGCTTGGGGTTAGGGTCATTAAGCACCCCTACGGGTCTGACCCAGCCTCAGTGGCCTATGATGCAATTGAGCATGCTAAGGCTAGGGGC
>JAPWUH010000151.1 GCA_028275645.1 Caldivirga sp. | reverse complement strand
CATGGTCCTGTGGGTCCAGCATGGGACATGGATGAACCTAACGGTGGAATTCCTTGAAGCATACTCACCAAACTTAATGCTCGTGATCGTCTTCCCAGTGCCAGTACCCCCAATAAGCAGTGCCCTGGCGTAGAATGAACCAGGTGACTTTAGGTAGTCACCGAACATCATGTTAAGCATGTTCATCTGCTCTTCCCTATCAATCAGCCTTGGTGGTATGTAATCGGGTGTTAACGCTGTTGCATTCTTAATTATTAAATCACCCATATTACGCTACTCTCTATTCTACTTTAAAACTTTAATGCTTACTAAGGAGTAAACTTCTCTAGTGCTTTAAAAGTTTTAATGTTTTTATATTCTCTTAAATATCTAACGGATAAAAACGAATATTACTTTATATTTATAAAGGCATAGCTGCTAATCAGGTCAAGCCTATCCATAAGAATTCCACAGCCACCCTCCCAACATTCAACGAGGAGTAGGCAGTTGGGTGAATTAACACCTACATTAACCCCCTGCTCCTTAAGCCTTCTGGCCAGCTCAAGCTCACATTGGGAGTTACCAATGCCCCTTCCCCTAGCCCTACACCTAACCAGCACCTTGAGTCCACCGCACCTTTCCCTAATCTTAGGTAGGGTAATGTTAAGTATGTTGGTGAAGTTCAACTCGTTAACGTACTCAATTACTGGAACCACCCTGAAAATCACCGTGCCTATGAATGGGCTGTTTAAGATAACCCTGGACACAACCCTGGGGTCCACCTCCGCCTCAATTATCAGTAACCCACTGAACCGCGACTTAACAACCCTAGCCTTACCTAACTTAACCAGTAGGTAATCCTCAAGGTCTCTGGCAACCCTACCATTCCTTGGTCTCGTGGTCGCAAGGACCACGTTAACCATGTAGCCCCAGGGTAGAGCTGCGAGAGTAATTAATAGAGTTACCTCGGCTTTAGGGTGGACGCCGGCATCAAACCCCCATTAGAGCCGTGAAGCCCACCAATGTATGAAGTGGACTGGGTGCTACTTCTTCATTATGGTTACGTTGACTAGGCCCAGCGCCTCATCCCTATACTCAGTGAGGTTAAGGCAACCCTCAGCCATTCCCCTGAAGGTGTTGTTTGGCGGTAGCCTCACGTATATGTTGTGTATGTCGTAGAAGTACCTGATGTACCTTGGCCCAGCCGTAACCAGCGTTATTAACGGTATTGCAGCGGCTGTGTATAGCCAACCCAAGGCCCTGTAGATAGGGTTATTAGGCTTACCTATGCTGACACTGGCCAACACCCCACCAGCCTTAAGCACCCTTGATATCTCGCAGTAGGCCCTCCTCAGGTTGTTTGATGCGTGGAGTGAGAAGCCCATGATAACCATGTTGAACACTGAATCCCTGAACGGCATTAGTTCGAATAGGCCACAGACCTCATCAATTACACCTAGCCTAGGGGACGACTTAAGCATAACCATTGACTGGTCTAGGAGCACAACACGCCTTGGGTTAACCCCACTCTTAATCAGCTCAATGGTCATGTTGCCTGGACCTGAACCTGCATCCAACACATCAACAGCGTTGGCGTTGCCCAGGACCTTAAGGCCAAGCCTAATGGTTAACCTCCTCCACCTACCTATCAAACCCAGCGTGATGGCGCTACTAGCCCTTTCATAAACTGGAGTTATTGCATCGTAGTCGCTGTACAATGAATCCACATTCATTACTCTCCCTGGCCTTCAGCGGACTCTGGGTTAATTATTAGCTTAACTGACCCCTCAGAAACGCCCAAGGCCCTGGCCAGGGTGTTGATTATTTTACTGTCCCTTTGAGCCAGTATCCTTACTAGGGGTATGTAGTCCCTGATTATGGTTGATGATGACTCATGCAGTTGAGTCCTAAGCATATGCATAACCCTATCCCTAGTCTCCCTAACCTCCCTTGTCCTTGCCAGTAGCCTAATCTTCTCAGGGAACCTCATACCCCTTATGAAGAAGGGTAACTTGGGCTTATTCCTAACCAACGCAACTCCGGCGGTCATTAACTCAAGCAGGTACGGCATTAACTCCCACTCCTGCTTACTCAACATGATGCCCCTCAATACGTCCGCCCTGGATAGGTTATCGTAGGCGTCGCTAAGTGCACTCACCGATGATGAGTAGGCTACTGCGGCGTTCTCGGTTAGCCATAGCATTAGGCTCTCCCAGTCGAAGCTGGGTAGCCTAGTCACGGCTGTGGCTGAGGACACGGTATTAGCCTTAAGCACCATGTCAACTACCTTAAACATGTCGTACTGGTGGGCTCTACTGCTAAGCAGGGAGACCCTATCCTTGGTGACTGGGCCAGTCTCGGCAACCAACTGCAGGTCATTTATGGCCGACCTCATGTCGCCCATTGATGATTCTGCTATGAGCTTTAGGGCATCGTCATCGCACTTAACCCTCTCGGCGCTGCATATGCGCCTAAGCACCTCCAGTATGTCCCTATTCTTAAGTGGCTTAACCTGAACCACTATGCAGGCTTCCCTAAGAGGCCTAAGCTTAGGATCCCATGGGTCATTTGCCGTCATCGCAATGGGTACCTTAGCCTCCTTAATAATGTCGACTATCTCGCTTATCCCACCTTGATCAGCCTTAACGTTTATGCCGTCAATCTCGTCGAAGAGGACAAGCTTACCCCTAAACCCGAAGAGGGAGCCTTGGTTAAGCGCCTTACCCACAACCTCCCTAATCCTAGCGGCCGTCCTAACATCACTTGCATTCATTTCATACAACTCAAGCCCGTAGTCATGGGCCAGGGCATGAACCATCGTCGTCTTACCAGTGCCAGGCGGCCCAGAGAGCAGGAGGGCCCTCCTCTCCTTACCGTCAAGCCACCTCCTAATCCAATCCTCCATGGTCTTCTTAACCTCCTCCTGGTTAACAACATCCTTAAGGCTCCTGGGCCTGTACTTCTCAAACCAAGGCAACCTACGTTGACTCATTTACGCGCCCCCTTCCTTGTGGTGGGCTTCTCACTGGGCTTGGCGCCACCCTCCTGGGTTGTCTTAAACCCGTACTTGGACCCTATGGCGGCTAGTTTGGCTATCAGAGCCGTTAACTGAATCTCCTCATCACTACCGAAGACCAGCCTATTATCAATGTCCGCTATTAGCTCGCTTACCTCAACCTTAGCGTCAATGGGCAGCTTAAACCTATCATTAATCAAAAGCTCCTCTTGAATATACTTAAGCAGCTCAACCCCAGATATGCCGTA
>JAPWUH010000150.1 GCA_028275645.1 Caldivirga sp. | reverse complement strand
TGCGGTGAAGCTAGGCGGAATACTCATTAATGAGCCACCTGGGTTAAGCCTGCTAAATCATTCAGGCGCCTTAATTTTAACCTTTAATGCGTTACGAACTGCATCATAAATAACACCCCTATTCACGGCATTCCTGAGCATTGAAGCACCCATAATAACTCAGCGTAATATGTAATCACAGAAATAACTCAAGGCAGGTTAAAAACATTCCCACCATACAATGTAGGACGTTAATCTATTAGCTACCGATTGTTAGGACCAAATTATAGGGTGTTAGGTAGCATAATCTAAAGATTCCTCTACCTAACACCATGCGGCACTACCCAATACCACTAGGGCTTATAATAATGAAACCCTGCAGTAAGGACTATTACATTATGTAGAAGAACCTCCTAATGCGCAACGTACACTCACCATCATCTACCTAACACTTAGCACCTCATCAATCCACAAATGATGATGTCTAATGAATAAGCTAACTCTTCTACCTAACACCAATGCACCGCACATTGGTGTTAGGTAGAAGAATCTGAAGAAAATGTAACCTAACATTGAATTAACTTAACTATGAGGTATATGGTGTTAGGTAGAGAAATCTTTAGATTATGCTACCTAACACCCACAATCGAAGTCAAGAAGATGAGTTGGCAATATGGATTACTTCATTTTAGCGGCATTAAAACTAAGGATATTTTCGATTTGAGGGTATGCATGGTTATTGATTAAGCCTTAATTGCCGTGGTCACCTTCACTGTTCTATAGCCCTTGAGTAGGGTTATGGCCACCGTGGTTAGCATTGTTAATAACCCCCAATGCCACTAGGATTAGGCCGTACTGCTGGGCTGCGGTTGGGGCTATTTTAACGATGTTTATGCCGTAGTAACCCATGACCTCAAGACCCATCCCAATCAACACTAGGGACCACACTAAGCCGAATATTAACTCATCGAGGTTAATGCCCCTTAACCTCAACTTAACCGTGGAGCTTGTTGCCCTAGTCCTCTTAACTAAGCCAGCTGCTTAAAATGGTTTAGGTCATTGAATTGCCGACTGGCCTGCTATTCTGTACTTCACTCCTCATCCTGTTTAAGAACCCCCTAACCAGCTCCAGTGACCATAGGTGGTCAAGCCTCACCCCTTCTAGGGGCGGGATCGTCCCACGTAGTGGGGTCTTATGCGTCAGGTTTATTAACCCCAGCTTTACTAGGGTTTTTAGTAACCCCCAAAGAGGGGGTAACAATCGAGACCCCCCAGAGTGAAACCCCGCCTCCCTAAGGGCGGGGAGGGGGTCATGCCTCCAGGTCCTGCCTAGTCATGAAACCCTCGTAGAAGTTGGAGTGTAGGCGTAGGCAGGTTCCCCAACCGCTAATCAGCTCCTTATCCCCACCCCTCTCCGAGATGAGCCTGCTCATCGCCTCCTCAAGTTGCCTATGCCTATAATGCTCCATCCCCTTCCCCTCGGCGTATGCCTTAACCACCGATGCGCATGCGCCCCAAGCCTTCTCAGACGCCTGAATCAAGTCACCCCTGTTAAGGTAGTCAAGAGCCTCCTTAAACAACTCCTCAGCCTTATTGAGGTAGAGGGATACTTTGATGGCTGGGTCTAGGTCCTTAGCCAACTTATCAATAAGCAGCAACTCCACGTCAATACCCCTTTCGTAAGCCTCCTCCTAAGCAGTTCCTCAACCTCCCTGGGTATGTGCACCTCCTAATAATCAACGCCCCTCCCTTTAAACCCCTTCCATCAATGCAAGATACCGTGGGCCACGTGGAGGTTAAGATTGATGTTAAGGATCTGGAGTATGGGAGAATTATACGCACGGGGGCCCTTGTGGATACCGGAGTTACGTCAACCACACCCCAGAGAGTCCAGTGAACAAATTCGACCCAGTGAAGAGTGGGGGGAGGGTTAGGGGTTACGACGGCTAATGTTGCTGAAGAGCCTCAGTTAACCCACGTCCTCATTGAGATTGAGGGCAGGCGAAGGATAACACCAGTCCTAATGACCCCCTCCCCGCCTTAAAGGGACGGGTTTTCACCTTGGGGGAGGGGGTACTGAATAATTCAGTGGAGCTGGGGTTATAAGCCCATCCCACGTATTGATGCAACCCCACCCTGAAGGGCGAGGCTTAACCATTATATCAGCGGTAAGGGTATGATCTGGCTGATACCAATAAGCCAAGTAAAAATCATCGACAAATTACCATGCATTTTAACCGTTTAAAATGCATGTTTCATGCATTTTAACTGGTGTGCCTCATTGGTTTAGTTTCAATTGGCTCCTCATTGTTTTGCATGTTTCGTGCATTCTCCTCATTTTACATTGGACTTTAAACCATTGGAACATTATTTCAATTCCTCCATTTTCTTTCAATTGGAACAACCATTCAATCCCACCATCAAAACCATTGGAACAGGAATGAGTCATAGAATGAGCCCCGGAGCCCTGTTCCAACGACCACCATTCAAAATAAACCACAAAACTTAAAAACCCAAATAAAACCAAAACAACCGGAGGATCTCAAAAGAGAATTGAAGGATCAGCCCTAGTACGCGTGTCAGCTGTCCTACGCAACAACTCGAGGATCTCAAAAGAGAATTGAAGGAACGGCGTCACCAAGCGCCGTAACCAACGCCACTACACTAAGTGGAGGATCTCAAAAGAGAATTGAAGGTGAATAAGCTTCTCAAGTGCATCCACGTCGCTCTCGCTCACAAGAGGATCTCAAAAGAGAATTGAAGGTTCTATCCTCCGGGTATTCATAACCCCTCCTCCATGGATACGAGGATCTCAAAAGAGAATTGAAGGCACAAGACAAGCCAATTAGGGCACTAACATTACACAAATGAGGATCTCAAAAGAGAATTGAAGGATATTATCGATAAGGCTAATGACGCCCTGGATAGTATCCTTCAATGAGGATCTCAAAAGAGAATTGAAGGCGTTAGCCATGACCATTACAATGCGATTTGGAACCACGTTTTGCGAGGATCTCAAAAGAGAATTGAAGGATAGCATTCTTAACATCCGTAAACACCCTAACCTCAATTTCAGAGGATCTCAAAAGAGAATTGAAGGATAGTACTCCAGGCTTGGCATCCGCCTGGCAAGCAAGCCCGAGGATCTCAAAAGAGAATTGAAGGGATTTCATGCCAGGAGCCCACTACTTCGTGATTGATGATGCTGGAGGATCTCAAAAAGAGAATTGAAGGACGAGATTGCAACCTCCCCATGCACAGTACC
>JAPWUH010000149.1 GCA_028275645.1 Caldivirga sp. | reverse complement strand
GGGTAATTGGCTTGGGCATAGTCTTCATAATCGCGGGCCTCAGATTCCTACCCAACGCATTCACATCAACAATCAACGCCATAGGCGTCACAATCTGGATCACAACGGGCATAGGGATTATAATGGCTAGGAGGTGGATTGCTAGGTACGTTAGGGAGTAACGCTGTTCATAAATTACGAAACCCAAAACTAACACAATTCCTTATGATTCATTAACCTAGATATGAACTCTAGCCTGGTTCATCTCATTGTTTACTAGGTACAGTGTTAAAATTAATATGTTTAATTAATATTATCGACATAATTAAGTAAGCAGGTGCTTACTCATAAACCCACTAACTAACCCAGCAATTTTATTGGCATATAACGTATGTATGGACTTTATAGTTTTAAGTATATGTGCATGGGTCGTAAAGTCTTTGCCAACACCATAAACATTATAAACTGCTATCAAAATAACTAATGACTGCTAAAAATCTACAAATCTGCTTAAAACTAGCTCCCCAGCATCGTTACAATAAACCTCAGCTCTGCATCAAAAGGATTCTTAATAAAATAATGAGTACAGCAGGGCAAAGCTTAAACCTTAAAGATTAAGATTTTAATTGAAAATAGGACTAATACCCACAGTAACTCTATTAGTGATATACCACAAACTCAATGCTGTCCAAGACCCTCCTCTTAACCACGTTGATTACCTGCTGATCAAGGTCCTCAAACTTTATGTTGAGTGCGTAATGGATTATGGCCTCACCGAGACTATCCCCAACCATACATACCCATAACTCACCACCTAATTAAATGCATTAACCCCAACAAACCATGACAAATTATTAATCATAAACAATAAATGAAGACCGTGATTAATGGAAATAAGGCCCTATCACTGCTGTTAAGTGGTATAGACCCGGCCATGGCTCAATGCCTAAAGCCGTGGTGCATGAACGATTGTCGCAGATGCGGGTTGGAATTCAATAAATGCTTAGTAAATTACCTATCGTCATTAAACTAGAGCCCACAACCCCAATTAAGTTCAGCTCAAGACACGAGGGTTTGCACATCCTCACGCCAGTGTTATCTTCGGTAGTTTCGATAGTTTTTCTTGGTACGTGTTATGTTATCAAGTGCTTGTTGTGGTTGTAACCGCCCCTCATAAGTATTGCGTGGATGGTTAGTGTTGATGTACTTTATCTGCAGTGTTTTCTTTAGCCTATTAATCACGATCAGCCTATGCACTGCGTATAGGTAAGCTTGGTATAGATATTAGTGATATCGTGTTGAGTAGCTTAGTGAGTGGAGTGATGGCTTACTGTGTTATTTAATGGATCACTAACGGTGTCGCCTATTACAGCTACCTCATGGGTTGGTGAACCCTTACCACCTAAAATGATCAGTTTCAATATACTTCTTGGCGTTATCTCAGGCAACGCCGCTCCACATAATCGTTATCGCTAGTACTATCCCACTCGCCGTGGCGCCAATTACTAAGGCACCGACCGCAAGCCCGCCAAAGATTAGGTCACTGTTAAGGTGAGGATTATGAAGGAAAAGGCAACGTTGGTTGAGACTGCCAGGTATGGTTGATCACCGTCAATGCTTATTGGGTAATTAACCCGTTGGGTTTACTTATATTGCGCCTATGTTTCGCATCCTAATTATATCCTCATCGCTGTAGCCCAGCTCCCTTAATATGGCTTCCGTATCTTCCCCCAATTGTGGTGGATCCTTACTACTGATGGATACTAACTCGCTCTCTATGGGTAGGAAAGGCACCCTTAATTGCTTGTTCTCGTAATTTATAGTAATCATCTTCCTGGATGCGTGAGGATCATTAAGTAGATCCCATGGAGTGTTAAGCACGGCGTAACTTATGCCGGCCTCCCTCAAGACCTTGATTAACCAATTCAAATCGTGTTTAGCTATTTCTCGTGCAATCAATGGTATTAATTCATTTCTGTGCTCATACCGAGACTCATTTGTGGCATAGAGAGGAGAATTACATACCTCCAGCTTAAATATTTTACAGAACTTCAACCACTGAGAGTCTGTGGTCACGGCTATGAAGATCTTCTTATGATCAAGGGTCTCGAAGAAGTCGTATATGGCCCACGCGAATCCAGACTCATTAAACGGAAGCAGCGGCTCCCCTCCCCTGGCTTGATATGCAGCTATGTGCTGCCCCATAAGGAACATCGCTGCCTCAAATAGCCCCACCTCTATGTAGCTCCCCCTACCAGTCTCTCTCCGCCTCAATAGGGCATGGAGGACTCCTATTACACCCAGCATTGCAGCCGCCATATCCACAATGGATGCTCCCAGCCTCATTGGTTTCCCTCTCAATCCATTCATGTACGCCACCCCTGTTTCCACCTCTATTGGGTAATCCAACGCATTTCTATCCTCATACGGTCCAGAACCGTATCCCTTTAATGATAAGTACACTAATCCCTCATTAACCTTACTAAGTGTTTCATAGCCAAGCCCTAATTTACTCATTGTGCCTCTACCCAAATTCTCTATCACTACGTCGGCCCTCTTCACTAACTCAATGAATATCTCCCTCCCCTCCCTAATCTTTAGATTCAGTGTCATGCTCCTCTTGCCCCTATTAAAGAAGGCGAAGTTACCCCTGCTGGGTCCCGTGAGGTGCCTAGCTATGTCCCCCCGCCCTGGCTGTTCTATCTTTATTACGTTAAATCCAAGATCAGCAAGTATTAATCCGGCGGTGGGTCCGGCCGCTATTTGCCCCACCTCAAGCACCAGGGGCTTCTCAAGCACTACCACTGCGTCTCACCTCATTAAGCATGTCAAGTAATTGCTCGACTTTGACCGTTCTACCGGTCTTTACGGCCAAGTCCTTAACTCTCCTCGCTAGTTCCGCAGCCTCCTCATCACTTACATCTACTCCGGCCTCTCTCATGACTCGTTTAATCATGGATTTACCGACATACACATTAAGCGAGTACTTGCTTTCCCTGAATACCTCCGAGTAGGATGCATGGGTTCCGGCGGTTTGCGTGGATACATGTAAACCAAATATGGGGAAATTATCGCGGAAGTGCTGTATGCCAGCCTTCTCCACTATTAATTTACCTAAGTAATCATATGCCTCCCTTAGCGCATCCATGTTTATCTCCACCTTGTATCCCTCCATTCTAAGTATTGTGGCAACCACTGCTAGATCGGCTATACCATTCCTCTCCCCAATGCCGAATATGGTTGTATCAACGTAATCCGCACCATGC